>DATJPH010000481.1:0-15277 GCA_035506475.1 Bacteroidota bacterium
CCGCCATCATCGCGTAGAGTTTGTCCTGCCCGGAGAACGGATTCAGCCGTATCCTGATGCCGGTCTCCTGCTGAAACCGGGCGGTCTCGCGCTGGAGAACCTCTATTTCAAGCGCGTTCGCGGGGCAGTTGTACTCGATCACCGCGCGGTCCTTCCTCCCGGGTGAGCTGCAAGCCGAGGCCAGAAGTGCGGCTGCTGCGAACGCGAGCGCGCGCCAGGTCATCCTTTCAAACCCCCGATCTGTATGCCGCGGATAAATTGCTTCTGGGCGAGAAAGAAGACGAATATGTTCGGCAGCATCACAAGGACGGAGGCGGCCATCAGGATCTGCCACTGGACGCTCCCGGTACCCATGACCTGCGCTTTGAGCATGTTTAACCCGAGCGTGAGCGTCGCCTTCTCGGGAGAATTCAGGTAGATCAGCGGCCCGAAGAAATCGTTCCATGTCCCGATGAAGCAGAAGAGCGCGACGGTGGCAAGCGCCGGCCTTGCCTGGGGGAGGACGATGCTCCAGTAGACGCGGAGCCGCCCGGCGCCGTCAAGAAGGGCAGCCTCGTCGTATTCGCGGGGGATTGTCAAAAAGAACTGGCGGAACAGGAATATGTAGAACGGGGAACCGAAGAGCGAAGGGACGATAAGGGGGAGATACGTATCCACCCAGCCGAGCCTTGCGTATGCCATGTACAGGGGTATCATCGTGACCTGCCCCGGGAGCATCATCGTGGAGATGCAGACGGCGAAGAGCATATCCCTCCCCGGAAACCTGAGCCGGGAGAAACCGAACGCGACAAGCGTGCATGAAGCGAGCGTCAGGACGAGGACCGACGATGTGATGATCGCCGTGTTGAAGAGGTAACGCCCGAACGGGAGGGCGGAGAGCGCGCCCGCGTAGTTTTCCCAGCGGAGCCGGTCGGGGATCCAGCGGAACGGCTGCGCGAACAACCCCTGCGCATCCTGCAGGGAGACGGAGATCATCCAGAGAAAGGGGATGATGAACAGCGTCCCCAGCGCCGCGAGCACGGCGTACATCCCGGCATACCGCATCGTCAATCCGGCGGCGCTCTTCATCGTTCTCCCGCCTCGTAGTAGACCCATCGCCGTGCGAGCTTCATCTGGAAGACCGTCGCGGCCAGGATAATGAAGAAGAGCACCCACGCGATCGATGCGGCGTAGCCCATCGTGAACTCCTGGAATGCCTTCTTGTAGAGGTAGAGGACGACGAACAGCGTCGCATTGTTCGGTCCCCCTTCGCTTCCCGGCTGGGCGGATCCCGTCATCACGTACGCCTGTGTGAAGACCTGGAAGCTGCCGATGATGCCCACGATGAGGTTGAACAGGAACGCCGGGGAGATCATGGGGAGCGTGATGTGGATGAACTTCCTGAATGTCCCGGCCCCGTCGAGCGAGGCGGCCTCGTAGAGCTCGCCCGGGATCCCCTGGAGTCCGGCAAGGAACACGATCATCGTTCCCCCGGTCCCCCAGAGCGACATGATGACGAGCGCCGGTTTCGCCCACACGTCGCTCTGAAACCAGAGGGGCCCGTCGATCCCGGCCAGGCGGAGAGCGCTGTTGAGCAAGCCGTATTCCGGGTTCAGTATCCACATCCAGAGGAGCGAGACGGCGACCAGGTTTGTGATCGAGGGGAGGAAGAAGAGCGTGCGGAAGAGTCCCCGTCCCGGATACTTCCTGTTGAGCAGGAGTGCAAGAAGGAGCGAGACGACAAGTCCAAGCGGAACGGCGAGGATGACGTAATAGAGCGTGTTCAGGAGGCTGATGCCGAACCGTGCGTCGTCCCCCAGGAGCTGCGCATAGTTTTGCGCTCCGACCCAGGCGGGGGGAGAGAGCATCGTCCACGAGGTCCCGCTGATATAGAGCGAGGCGATCATCGGCCCGGCGGTCAGCAGGATGAACCCCGCGATCCAGGGAGAAATGAAGAGGTAGCCTTCGAGCGTCCGGCGCATTGCCCCGCTTCCGGCCATTGTCAGCTCCTCGCCGTCATCGCTTCGCTCCCGAAGAGCGTGAGCGGCTGGAGGAGCGTCGTTGCGGGGGCGCCCCCCTCGACAAGGAGATGTTCAACCCGCTGTTCGGTGCCGTTCCACGTCCTGGAGAGAAACCGCTCCGCCGCCGGATCGTAGACGGTCTCCAGCGTCCCCCCGGGGCCCGAGAAGCTCACCCTCCGGAGGGCGGACGGACCGGCCGACTCCGCTGCGTGCAGCAGCCCCGCGTAGGTGACGAATGACGCGAATGATGGGAATTCGTCCGCGCAGGCGAGCTGGAGGGCAAACCCGGTCCGCCAGCGGCCTATCTCCTCCCGCGTGAAATCCCGTGCCGCTCCCCTGTAACTTGTGAGTGAATAGACAAGATGGTCGTTCCCCGTTGCGATCGACACGGGCTTCTCCCCGGATGCGGGGTCCGGGCCGAGAGGGATCACGACCCCGTATGTGTCCCCGTCGCGGAAGATCATCCGCGCCCCTCCAGCGGCACGCGCGGGGAATACTTTCGCAGGCGCGCCGCCGAGAAGGAGCTCGTCAAACGGCGCGAAGTAGCTGAATATCAGGTCCAGCCTGAACTCGGTCACACCGGCATGACCGGCCCGTTTCGGGGCGTAGAGAACGATCGCCCGGCCCAGGTGCTGAAATGCGGCGCACCTCCCTTCCTCATAGAGGTAACTCTCGTCGATCTCCGCCCCCGCGGTATGGCACATGTTCTTCCGGCCGACATGCGCCTCGTTGTAGACGCCCCGCGTGTAGGCGGACCGGAAATCCCGCATATGCCTCACTGGCGAAGACCTGCTGATCCGTATCGAGACGCCGTCTGCGTGCCCGCCGTTCACGTACGGCAGCGAGGAGGTGCCGAGCGCGTATTGCTGCGTCATGTACGTCGTCAGTTCGCGAAGCCCCCCCGGGTAGACCTCGTCGTCGAACGCGAATACCGGCGTCCCGGCATTGTCCCGGCGCCTCCCGTTCTCATGGTACTGTTCGCAGTACGTGGTCTTCTGCATCAGGAACGGGAAAGGCTTCTCCCATGCGAGTTTCAGCGCTTCGCCGGTGGGATGCGTCGGGACCAGCGCGGTGAGCGCGCACTGGATGAGCGACGACGGGTGATTGAACCGGATGCACAGCTCCGGGTCGAGGAAGACGTCGCGCTCCGACGACGCAAAGAGCACCGTGTGGAGCGCCGAGAACCCGCCCGTGGAGTCGTCCTGGTACGCGCGTGAATGGGGGCCCGCAAACTGACCGCTCGGGGCGTGGTAGTGCAGTGCGGCGTCGAGCCAGAGCCGCTGTTCAAGGAACAGCCCGAGCGCGCGCGCTTCCTCTCCCCGGGCATAGCCGGCGATCAGCGCAAGGAAGAGGAGCGTGAGCGCCGTGTACGTCGGGCTGTTGTATTCCGACATCTCCGCCTGCCGTCGGAGCCGGAACCGGCGGTCGCCGGTCAGCCGCTGGAACTCGCGCAGCCTGCGCAGCCCCAGGTCGGCGGCCCAGGGGGCCCCGGTGAGCTCGCCGCCGAGTATGAGCGTGCAGTACGCCCCGAGGGGATGGTTGACATTCCCGTCACGCCACTGCACCTCGGCCGCATGGACGAGCTCCCGGGCTGTCTCTGCGACCAGGTGCTGCCGCGTTTCCGGGCCGAGGAGTTCACCCGTGCCGAGAACCATCGCGAGCATCGTCGCAGGCGTGTGCGTGCCGTCCTCGCTCCGGATGCCCCCCGCGAGCCGCTGCCCAAGCGCACGCCTGGAAGGATCATCGTCATAGAGGAGGCTTGCGGCATACCAGAGCGTCTCGCGGCTGATAAGGCAGATACCGGCGGCCGGGTCGAAGAAGCGGTCCCCCGCTTCGCGGGCGATGGCCATCAGCGCGAGTCTTTTTTGTGAGAGCGGTGTCATCGGTCAGAAGGTAGGGCTCTTTCGGCCAAGATTCAACGCGCGCTCTCGCACGCGGACTTTTTTTTCCGTATCGTTCAACTCAGCGTACACCCGGTCGCACAGGCCTTCTGCGAACATTCCACCAGTGAAACTCATGATGCCCGATTTCAGAAACCTCGAGCGGCAGTACAGGAACGCTCTCGTCGACGACGTGCTCCCGTTCTGGGAGAAGCACTCCCTGGATACGAGGGACGGGGGGTTCTTCAGCTCCCTGGCACGCGACGGGACCGTCTACGATACGGAAAAATTCATATGGCCGCAGTGCCGCCAGCTCTGGCTCTACTCGATGCTCTGTACGCGGCTCGAAAAGCGTGAGAACTGGCTCCGCGTCGCGGAACACGGGTACAGGTTTCTCCGCTCCCACGGCAGGGACGGGGAGGGGAACTGGTATTTCGCCCTGATGCGGGACGGGACGCCGCTCGTGCAGCCGTACAACATATTCTCGGATTGTTTCGCCGCGATGGCCTTCAGCCGCTATGCGGAGGCTTCGGGGGACGGTGAGGCGGGGAGGATTGCGCTGAACACATACAGGAACATCCTTGCGCGGATAGAGAACCCGAAGGGGAAATACTCGAAGATCGTCCCCGGCTCCCGTCCGCTCAGGGCGTTCGCGATCCCGATGATACTCATCAACCTCGTCCCGGAGATGGAGCAGCTCCTTCCTCCGGAGGAGGTCCGGGACACCATCGGCCGCTGCGTGCGGGATATGACCGGCCTGTTCCTTGACTCTTCGCGGGGCATCTTCTTTGAACAGATGGCCCCGGACGGATCGCATGTCGATTGTGCGGAGGGGAGGCTCATCAACCCCGGCCACGGGATCGAGGGGACATGGTTTCTCATGGATGCCGCCGGGCGGACAGGGGACCGGAACCTCATCGGGAGAGCCGTTGATACGCTTCTGGCCACGCTCAGGTTCGGCTGGGACGGGGAATACGGCGGCATATTCGCGTTCCTCGATGCGGAAGGGAAACCCCCCCAGCAGCTCGAGTGGGACCAGAAATTCTGGTGGGTGCACATCGAGGCTCTCGTCGCGCTGGCGATGGGCTACCGCCTGACGCGCCGGGACGACTGCCTGGAGTGGCTCGTCAGGGTCCACGAGTACACGTGGAGCCATTTCCCCGACCCGGAGTACGGTGAGTGGTTTGGGTATCTGGATCGGCGCGGGGCTGTGCTGACCCCGCTGAAAGGGGGAAAATGGAAGGGATGTTTCCACATCCCCCGCGGTCTCTTCCTCTGCGCAGAGCAATTCCGCCTCTGCGCAGGAGCCTGACCGTCATGGAGAAACCAGCGGATGCGCCCCGGAGGGTCATTATGAACCACCCCGTCCATGCAATGGCGAGATTGATCCTGCTCGGCTGTGCGGCCGGACTCCTGCTCCCTCCCGGGATCCGCGCGCAGGAGCATTTGACAGTGGCAGATGTCCTCCGGCGCGCTTCCGCAGTTGAGATCCCCGGGATGAACATCCCGGTGGAACGCACGGTCGCCGAATCGCTCCTGGCGCACCTCTCCCCGGGTGCGCGCATTGAGAGCGTGTCCATGTCGGCCCCGCCGCGCCAGGGGGCCATTCGCGTACGCGTGGCGGGGGAGGAGAAGGACACGTCGGCCGGATGGTTCTCCTTCCGCATCGCCCCGGACGGTACCGGGGAGCTGGCGGCTTCCCGCAGTCACCTGCTGTACGCCGCCCTGTGCACGGTGATTGAAGAGCGTGCGGGAGATCCCGTGTTGAAGTACGAGGCGGCAAGAAAGGAGTACGTCCGGCTTCCCTGGCTTGAAGGAAACGACGGACTCTTCGTCGGCGTCCCCAGGTTCATACGGAGCTACAATCCCGCCTCGACGGTTCGCGAGCTGGCCCGGCTCGGTTGCTCTCATGTGCCTGTCAATGTCCTTGCCGCCACGCAGGCGGCCGAGCAGGGCGTCCCCGGCGAGGACTACCCGAGGTTCTACGTGTACAGTCCTGATATCGACCAGTTTGTCGAAACCGAACTCACCCGCGGTCTCTACGCGCCGGAGTACCTGCAGGCGAACCTCGCGCTTCTGAAGAAAAACGCCGCGCTCGCCGTTGCATACGGGCTGACCCCCGGGCTCACGGTCTGCTCGCCGCGGACGATGCCGGAGGCCTTTTTTCTCAAGTACCCGTACCTCAGGGGGGCGCGTGTGGACCACCCGTTCCGGAGCTACCGTCCCCGGTACACCGCGACGCTGAGCCACCCGCTTGTGAGGTGGCATTATGCGCAGCTGATGAAGAATATCATGAAGGAGGTCCCCCAGCTCGGGTACCTGACGCTCTGGACGAACGACAGCGGCTCGGGATTTGAATATGTCTCAAAGCTCTATGCGGGGAGAAACGGGGGGGCGTACCTCGTCAGGGAATGGAAGTCCGACTCGGTGATCGCGAGGGCGGCGGGAGAGAATGTGGTCCGTTACCTCCGTCTCCTGCGCGATGCGGCCTCGACGGTGAACCCCCGGTTCCGCGTCGTCACCGCGCTCTCCTACTTCGGCTCGGAAAAGGCGATCATCCTGAACGGTCTCGGCGACAGGCTCGATCTGCAGGTCAGCCCCGCCGATACCGCCGACGGAACCCTCTGGAGGGCCATCCTCGCCCGGCGGAAGAACGGCCCGGAGCTTTTCGGTTCAGTCCATGCGGGCCCGAATTTCGTCCTCGGCGTCCCCTCCCCGTGGCTCGCATTCGAACGGCTCAACGGCAGGCTCCCCGGTACCGCGCACGTGTCAGTCACATTTGACCCCCCGTCGCTGGCTCCGTGGAGCGTGAACAGGGAGATCGTGCGCGCATATCAGCTCAGCCCGGGTCTCCCCCCCGATTCCGTCGTCACGCGTGTCGCAAGGAGCTGGTGCGGCCTTCAGGCCGCCCCCCGGCTCGTGGATGCCTGGCGGCTTGCGGACCGGGCGGTCGGCGCCTTCCCGGAAATTCCGCTCTATGGCAGCAGCTGGGCGTTTCCCTGGTACCGGCACTGGGTGCGTCCCTTCGTTCCTGATATCGAACGGATCCCGAAGAGTGAGCGGGCCTACTATGAACGGCATATGATCGCATCATTCAACAACCCGACGCTCGTCGATTTCGGGGCCGACGTTCTCTGGACGGTGCTGGATAAGGAGCAGGCGGCGTCGATGGTCAGGACGTGCGACTCGCTTGTGTGGGGGCCGCTCGAAGGCGCGATCCGGACCCTCGATACGCTGACGCTCTCCGGGGGAGAGCCGGGAGCCCCGGGGAAGCGCATCCTGCGCGACCAGCGCGACCGGCTCGTGGCATTCAGGTGTTACTGCCGCACGCTCCGGAACGTCGCTGGATGGATCGCCGGAGTGCACGGGTACATCGACGCCGGCACCCCCCCCGAGCGGGAGGGTATGCTCCGCAGTGTGAGGGAGACGATCGACGACGAGTTGGTGAACACGGAGGATCTCCACCGGCTCTGGACCACGACGCGCACCGAATTCATGCCCGTGGCGGCGCTGGGGGAATCGTGGGCTCTGTACGGTGAGAATTTCGGGGACCTGCTCCTGAGGAAGATGTCGCTGATGAAGGAGCACCGGAATGACCTGCCGGCGATCGATCCGGACTTCATGTGGAGGGTGGGCCCCGAGTCGCCGGTCAGCCCGAAAGAATACCTGCGGTACTAGGGGTGCTGTTCTTCCTGCGCGGGAAAATCCCCGAGGGCCTCTTCTCTCGTGTCATACACGGAGAAGATCTTCATCAGGTTGGTGATGGCGAAGATCACGTGGACGTGCTTGTTCATGGAGCAGAGCTTGAGTTCCCACTTACGCTTCCTGTATGTCGTGTGCGCGGAAACGAGGACGCCGATCGCGGAGCTGTTGAGATACTCCGTCCCCGAGAAGTCGATCAGGAGCCTTCGCCAGCGGCGGTCGACGAATTCCGCGATCGCCCGCCTGAGCCCGGCGACCTCCTCATCCGAAAGGAGTGATCCGCTGACCTCGATGATCCCGACCCCGCCGGGGAGTATTTCCGTTTTGATTGCCATGTCCCGGGTAATGTAGACAACTCTCACACAATTTACAACACTTTCGCGCCAGGGTGCCCCCATGAACCTCCGCCTCCTCTTCCTCCGCTCGCTTGCGGGCGCTCTCCTGTGTGCTTCATCTCCGGCTGCGATCTGTCTGCCGGGCGGGGACACAACGGGGAGCACCGCGTTCCTGATCCGCTGCGATGACGCCGGCATGTGTCACGCGGTCAACGTCGCGCTCCGGGAGGTTCTTGACACGGGCATGCCGGTTTCTGTCTCGGTCATGTTTGCCTGTCCCTGGTACCGCGAGGCCGTGGAGACCCTCAGGCAATTCAGGCACGTCTCCGTCGGCGTCCACCTCACGCTGAACGCGGAATGGAAGAACTACCGCTGGGGTCCTGTTGCCGGGCAGAGTGCGGTCCCGAGCCTCGTCGACAGCGACGGGTATTTTTTCCCGTCGCGGGCGGCTCTCTTTGCGAACAGGCCCGATACGGCCGACGTCGAGCGGGAGCTCGGCGCCCAGATCGAACGAGCGCTCCGGACCGGCCTGAGGATCGATTACCTGGACTACCACATGAGCGCCGCGGTGAGCACCCCGGAATTGCGGAGGGTTGTCGAACATCTTGCGCGCCGTTACGGGCTGGGCATCTCCAGGTACTTCGGTGAGGAGGACGTGGAAGGGTGGTATGCGGTCTCGCCGGAATTGAAGAGAGCGACGCTCCTCCGTGTCGCGGCGGCCCGGAAGGGGGGGGCTCCCGGCCTCCTTGTCTTCCATGTGGGGCTCGAAACCCCGGAAATGGACGCCCTCGTCGACATGAACTCATTCGGCCTCGCACAGATGAGCGCACACCGGCAGGCCGAGCTCCGCGCCCTCACTTCTCCTGAATTCCGGAGGCTCTTGGCGGACAGGCGTATCCGCCTCGAGACCTATGCCGACCTGATACGGGAGCGCGGACTTGATGCGATGAAAGCTCCCCGGGAGAATTGAGTCCCTCCGGCGGCTCCCGCCCCGTCAGTGTGAGAGCACGAGGAACGCGCAGCCGCGCCTGAGGGGGACGCTCAGGTCCAGTTCGTCCCCCCGGACGGTCACACTCCCCGTCACCGGTTGTTCCTCCCCCGGATACCATGTCTCCAGCTTCGCGCCGGAGAAGAGTCCCATCCGGGCGCACTGCCTGATGCGCACCCCGGCGCTGTCGGTCGTCCCCATCACGAGCGGAACGAGGACGCGCCTTTCCGATGTGAAGATATTGCAGAGCGCACCGCCGCGAACCACCTCGACGACCCGCGGCAGGAGGACCCACGACCGGCCGTGCATGCGCGTGAACATGGGTCCGTAGTCGAGATAGAACCGCTCGACTTCCGGGTCGGGCTCTATCGTGTGGTCGTTCCCCGGGTACGGTGCGGTGGGAAACGCCCCCATCAGGAGATGCCGCTGAAAAAATTCGTCGGGGGACTTCATGACCGTCCCCTTGTCCGGCGTCCAGCAGATCAGCGGCTTGTACATCGTGAGGAACGCCGAAAGGTTCAGGTTGTCCCCGATCTGGCCGAATTCGTTGTACACGCCGTCGATCCATTCCATCAGGTCCAGGCGGTTCATGTGGGGGTTGCAGAAGACGACCTTGCCGCTGTCGTGAAATACCCTGGCAAGCCGGGGGATGAATTCCTTGTATGAATTGAGCAGGGAGCGGACGGGTCTTCCGCCGATCCACGTCCTGCCGTCGTCGGCATGCCAGTTGTATTCGTTCAGCCAGTCGAACCTGTCGATCGCGATCCCCTGCGCGTCGGGGAACTTTTCCACGTGGAGCTCCGCCTGCCGGAGAAGGAACCGCGCATACGAGGGATCGCCCACGTCGGTGATGACGGCTCCTCCCCACGTCCAGAACGGACGGTCAAGAAACGTGACGTGCAGGTGCATGAGATCCTGCGGGCTCCGCTTGTGCCAGCCGGTATCGTCGACGACGCCGAAGACGAGTGCGTGCGGGAAGTTGTCGTACAGATACGCCGCCGGATTGGTCCAGACATCTTCCGCGCCGGAGAAATGAGGATCGGGGTACGCGACGGTCTTCCCGAACGCCGAGAATCCTCCGAATTCCGTGATGTTGAAATAATTCAGCGTCGAAAACCCCAGCGCCTTCATCCGCGATGCGTACCGGGCCATCTGCGCGATTGAGGTATATGTCGCCGCTCCCGGCGCAGGGTCGCCGCCGGAGGTCGCATCGAACCGTTTCCAGCGTGTCGTATCGCCTGCAACCGGCGGGATGAACATCCCCATGTAGCTGAAATCAAACGAGGCCTTCCAGTTGACGATGCCCCCCATCCTCTGGTACTTTGCCGCGTCCACGGTCCCTTCAAACGATGAGTAAGCCCCGAGGCCGCATACGTCGAGCGCATGGCGTGCCGCCGGTTGAAAAAAGGCCGGGTATTTCGCGGCGACAAACGCCACGACGGGGCGCCAGTCCGGTTCGTGGAGGAAGAGGTGCATCGTGAACGTGACCGTTCTCCCATCCCCGAGCCTGTTGAAATTCCGGCGCTGCGTGATGTCACCCCCCGGGGTGGTTTCGAGATGGACCTCGAGCAGGGGGTCGGCGGGCGACATCGCAAGCCCGATCCCTGTCCGGGCCGCAGGGTACATCACGCTTACCACGGGGATCGCATAGCCGGCCCCTTTCCCGAAATGGCCGCCGTAGATCAGGTGCATCCTTCTGAAGGGACGTGCCGCAAAAGGATTGTGCCAGGTCTCGGGGCGCTCGCCGCGGTCGAGTGGACTCAGTTGGTCCGGGTTCCCCCACGCCGTCCAGAAGCGTGCCCCCGCGGTGTCCGCAAACGAGAGCTCTGTCACGATCCCCGTCGACCAGCTTTCCCCCTCCCCCCGGACCATAACGTCCCACCGGATGGATGATTGCTCGGGCGTGAAGCGGTCCACGACGGTGAGCCCGAGGTCCCGACCGACGGCGCGGAACCTCCGCGTGTAGATGATCCCGCCACCGACCGTCCGTTCCTGACCGGCTTCTCCTGTCTGCGTGCAGCTGTCGAGCAGTGTCATCCCCCGGACGTGCGTGCTCCAGGAGCTGCTTCTCTTTCTGATTTCGCTGATTTCGCCGTTCCCCGAGACGGTGATCTCAAGATCTCCGCTACGGAGTGTGAAGGGTTTCTGGGGCTCCGCGCGCAGGGAAGGGGCAAACGACAGGACCAGGACGACAACGAAAATCTTGACCATCGGGTAATCCTCCATGGCTGGAAATCTACGCATATTCGCCCCAAGGTCAAACCTCCCGGCCGATTGATTCTCGGGCGGAAAAGTGTTTCATTGCTGAGGTTCTTTGAGACGGCCCTTTCATTCTCTCGGATGAGTGGAGGGTCGTTCGTGTTTGAGACCATTCATCCGGGGCCGGCCGCTCCCACCATGCTCCCGATCGAAAAGATAACGGCGATTGAAGACGAGTACCACTCCTCGCACACTCCCTCACTGGGACGGGCCTATGACGCCCTCGTCGCCCGGTGGAAGGAAGGCGCCAGGGACCGGGAGACTGCACTCCGCCTTCTGTTCTTCATCTGGTACGGCCTTGCGGAACCCCCGTACTTCACCGGACTGAAGGATGTCAACCGCACGCGCGTCAACGAGCTGTTCCAGCGGCTCGGGGGTGAATTCACGACCGACCCGGAGGTCCTGTTCGCCGTGACCGTCATGTGCGAGATCGCTCCCTGGGCGCTCGGTGAGGAATCCTACTGGCGCCCGGTGGGGGAACGGTTCCGCGAGCGCCTCAGGCAGATGCCGGCGGCGGGGCTGTCGAAACAGACATTCACGCGGCGCGGCGTTTACGGATACTACTTTGCCAACCGCTGGGAGACATTCTTCACGCATCCCTGATCCCCCCTCCGTCACGGCGAAAGAAACCTCTTGCGTGTGTTCGGCACGCTGTTTAGATTTCACCTGAGTCCCCTGCAGACCGAAGCATCTCATCGGAATATCCCGTGACCATTGCACACCGTTCATTCGCACAATTCTGCCTTCTCGCGCTCGCCGCGTGCTGGATTACATCCTCCCCTGCTCAACCTGCCGATCCGTCGCTGTACCGGGAAATGCACTGGCGCATGATCGGACCTCACCGGGGCGGGCGGACCGTCGGTGCGTCGGGCGTTCCCGGAATGCCGAATGTCTTCTACATCGGCGTGAACAACGGCGGGGTATGGAAGACAGACGATTACGGCCGGACGTGGAACCCGGTATTCGACGACCAGCCCACCGGGTCGATCGGCACGCTCGCCGTCGCACCCTCGGATCCCTCGACGCTGTATGTCGGAAGCGGTGAGGGTCTCCAGAGACCAGATCTTTCGACCGGCGACGGTCTGTACAGGTCAACGGACGCAGGCAGGACATGGAAACACCTCGGGCTTGACGACGGGGAGCAGATCGTCTCGATCATCGTCGATCCCCGTGATGCGGGGAGGCTCTTCGTTGCCGTGCTCGGCCATCCCTACGGCCCGAACGGCGTCCGCGGCGTTTTCCGATCGACGGACGGCGGAGCGACGTTCCAGAAGGTCCTTTATACAGACGAAAACACGGGTGCCGCCGGGCTCTCGTTCGATCCAGCTGACGCGCGAACGGTCTACGCCTCTCTCTGGTCCGCCAGGCAGGCCCCCTGGGAGAACGGGCAATGGGAGGGACCGGGGAGCGGCATGTACAAATCGACCGATGGCGGCTCGACATGGCGCCGCCTCGGCGAAGGGCTCCCCACGTTTGAGCAGGGACTCGGCAGGATTGGATTCTGCGTTGCTCCCTCGCTCCCGTCCCGTCTCTACGCGGTCGTTGCGGCAAAGACCGGCTCGGGGGGGCTGTACAGGTCTGACGACGCCGGCGAACACTGGCGCCGGATCAACGGGGACGGGCGGATCTGGGGGAGGGGGGACGATTTCGCCGAGGTGAAAGTTGACCCGGAGAATCCGGATATCGTCTACAGCGCAAACATTGTGACGTGGCGCTCCACCGACGGTGGTACCACGTTCGCGGCGTTCAAGGGCGCCCCGGGGGGAGATGACTACCATTCGATCTGGATCAACCCCGAAAACCCCCGGATCATCCTGCTCGCGTCAGACCAGGGGGCGGCGATTACGGTCAACGGGGGCGCGACGTGGAGTTCCTGGTACAACCAGCCGACGGCCCAGTTCTATCACGTCGCCGCCGATCACCAGTTCCCCTACCGGGTCTACGGCGGACAGCAGGAAAGCGGGTCGGTCGGCATCGCCAGCAGGGGGAATGACGGTGAGATAACGTTCAGGGAATGGCACCCGGTCGGCGTGGATGAATACGGCTACGTCGCGCCGGACCCGCTGAACCCGCGGATGATCTACGGCGGCCGCATCACGCGGACCGACATGGTGACGGGACAGGTCCAGGACATTTCTCCCGATATTCCCCGCGTGGGAAAATACCGGGTCCTCCGCACCGCCCCCGTCCTGTTTTCCCCCGTCGACCCGCACACGCTCTACTTCGCGATGAACGTCCTGTTCAAGACGACAAACGGCGGCGACACATGGGAGACGATCAGCCCCGATCTTTCTCGTGAGCGCCCCGCGGTCCCTCCGAGCGTCGGGGTGTTTGCCACCGCCGGTCTCGACACGCAGCCCCGGCGCGGCGTCATTTATGCGGTCGCCCCCTCCCCCCTTGATATCAATCTGCTCTGGGCCGGCACCGACGACGGCCTCATCCACAAGACCGAGGACGGCGGAAAGACCTGGCGCGATGTCACTCCCGGGGAGGTGACGTCGTGGAGCAAGGTCTCGCTCATCGACGCATCGCATTTCGACAGGGCGGTCGCGTACGCCGCCGTCAACCGGTTCCGATGCGACGATCTCCGCCCGTGGATCTACCGGACGCACGACGGAGGAAAAACATGGAAACTGATCGTCAATGGGCTTCCCGTGAATGCACCGGTGAACGCCGTTCGCGAAGACCCGGTGCGGGCGGGGCTCCTTTTCTGCGGCACGGAAAGGGCGGTCTATTTCTCGTTGAATGACGGCGAGACGTGGCAGCCGCTCCGGCTCAACATGCCGGCGACGTCGATACGCGATCTCATCGTGCATGACGACGACATTGTCGTGGCCACGCACGGCAGGAGTTTCTGGATACTCGACGACATCACGCCGCTGCGCCAGTTGACGCCGCAGGTTGCCGCACAGGGCGCGGCTCTCTTCAGGCCTCAAACAGCGTGGCGCGTCCGGTGGAATACAAACACTGACACGCCGCTCCCGCCTGAAGAGCCGGCCGGCGAAAACCCGCCGGACGGGGCGATTATCGATTACATCATCGGCCCTGCCGGATCGTCTCCCGTCTCACTCGAAATCCGCGACTCGACCGGGAACCTCGTCCGCCGGTTCTCCTCCGAAGACAGGCCCGATTCCGTCAACGCGGCCGCGCTGAATATCCCGCTCTACTGGATCCGCCCTCCCCGGATCCTGTCGGCCGCGACGGGGATGCACCGATTCGTGTGGGACCTCCATTACCCCCCCCTGAAGGGCGCGCGGGAAGAATATCCGATGTCGGCGATATACCGGAATACGCCGCGCGGCCCTCTCGGGCCATGGGTTCTTCCGGGAATATACAGTGTGGTCCTGACCGCCGGGGGGCGTACGTACAGACAGCCGCTCATCGTGAGAATGGACCCGCGCGTGGAAACACCCTCCTCCGGGCTCGCAGTGCAGTTTGCCTGTTCGATGGACGCTTACAATGGGTTGGAGGAGCTCCACCGCGTCCTGGCCGGAACCGGCGATCTCCGCACGAAGATCGCCGGGCTGCGTAAGACCGTTCCCCCCGGACCGTTGTCTGATTCACTCGCGGCGCTTGATGCGAACCTCGCCCTGCTGGAAGGCGCGGGAGGCGGCGGCCGCCGCGCACCTGCGCGCGCGCAGGGACCCGCCGGATCGACGTTGAGGAGGGCCGAGTCCACGATGCGCACACTCCTGGGCATACTTCAGGATGCGGATGCAACTCCGACGCCTCAGGTGGTCGCCGCTTGCAGTGAAGCGGTGAAGGACATTGCGGCTCTGCGCACACGCTGGGAGACGATCCGTATGAAAGGGATCCCTTCCGTCAACGAAATGCTCCGCCAGGCAAACAGAGACCCGCTCGTTGTCCAATGAGCACGTAGCGGATCCTTCGTGCTGCTCATGTTCACAAACAGGTAACTTCCATGCGACTTCCTTCCCGACGTACGCTCAATGCCGGCCTTCTGCTGGCCGGTCTCCTTGCCATGCTTGTCACGGTTCCGGCCGCGGGCCAGAACCTCGTCATCATCAACGCCGATCTTGCAAAGGATACAATCAACAGGAACATCTACGGTCACTTCTCCGAGCACCTCGGGAGGTGCATCTACGGCGGATA
>DATJPH010000482.1:0-3619 GCA_035506475.1 Bacteroidota bacterium
CGACACCGAGTACTCCGTGGCGTCGCTCCCGCCGTACGGGACGAACGCGGTGAAAAGGGGTTTCTGGCGCGCAGGGGCGGGGGTTCGTGGACGTTTCATCTGAATTCCCTTCAGGCTTTCTTGCCGAAGTCTTTGTCGATCGTGATAAGGGCGGTGACGATGAACCCGGGGATCGTGGAGAGCATCACCCAGAGGTAGAAATTCGGATAGCCGAGCCACTCCTGGATCGCCCCGCTGAACATGCCGGGAACCATCATGCCGAGCGCCATAATCCCCGTGCAGATCGCGTAGTGCGCGGTCTTGTGCTCCCCCTCCGAGACCATGATCATGTAGAGCATGTAGGCGGTGAACCCGAACCCGTACCCGAACTGTTCGAGCGCGACCGCCGCATTGATCAGGAGAAAGCTCTCGGGCTGGAACTGCGAGAGGTAGACAAACATGAGATCGGGGAGGTGCATGACGATGACCATCGGCCAGAGCCAGAACCTCAGCCCCCGCTTCGGGATGACGAACCCGCCCACCAGCCCGCCGAGCGTGAGCGCGATGATCCCGACCGTGCCGTAGACGATCCCCACCTCGCTCGTCGTGAGGCCGAGGCCCCCTTTCACCCTCGGATCGAGGAGGAACGGGGAGACGAGCTTGATGAGCTGCGACTCGGCAAACCTGTAGAGGAGGAGGAACGCGAGAATCGTCTTGATATCGGGCTTGTTGAAGAAGAGCTCGAAAACCTTGAAAAACTCCCTGACCGGGCTCTCCCCCGGGCGGCGCACGGCCGGCGCATCGCTTGCGGGGTACGGGAGCATGAACCGGTGGTAGACGAAGAAGACGAGGAACATCGCGGCGAGTATGCCGAACGTCACCGACCAGGCGAATGCCGTGTTCCCCCCGGTCCGGGTCTCGATCGTCCCCGCCACCACGACGAGGACCCCCTGCCCGGTGACCATCGCGATCCTGTAGAACGTCGAGCGGACGCCGACGAACGCCGCCTGCTCGTGCTCCTTGAGCCCCAGCATGTAGAACCCGTCCGCGGCGATATCGTGCGTGGCCGAGGCGAACGCCATCAGCCAGAACAGGACGAGCGTGGCCCGGAAGAATCCCGGCACGGGGATCACGAACGCGACAGCGGCAAGAGCGATCCCGAGCGTGAGCTGCAGCGTGACGATCCAGAGCCTCTTCGTGCGGATGAGCTCGACGACCGGTCCCCAGAGGGGCTTGATGACCCACGGAAGATAGAGAAGGCTCGTGTAGAGGGCGATATCGGTGTTCGATATCCCCATCCGCTTGTACATGATGACCGACACCGTCAGGGCGACGACGTACGGGAGTCCTTCGGCAAAATAGAGGGAGGGTATCCACACCCAGGGGTTGCGCCGTTCAGGTCGGTTCATGGGCCGGTCTCGTGCCTTCAGCGGGGAGAGGTGGGGGAACAGGCTGCGGGACCGGTGGCACGAGCAGCCTGTATCCGATCAGGTGTTTGACGGTTGTTGTGCCCATCGTAAAAGGGGCTTCTTCCACGAACGTGAATCCGAGCGCCCTGTACCAGGCGATCGTCGGGGTGTTCTCGGACATGACGCCGAGCCAGACACGGTCGAAGTGTGCGGCCCCGGCCGCGCGGAACGCCTCCTCCATGAGCATCGATCCAAGACCGTGCCCCTGGCAGGCGGGGAGGACGTAGATCGATGCGACGTGGCAGCGGCCGGCCCCGGCGTCGAACGACATGATCATATACCCGGCGGTCTTCTCCTCCAGGAGAGCCACGTATCCCCGCGTCGAGGGCTTCCGGAAGTTCCGGGCGAGCGACTCGAGCGAGTAGTGCTCATCGTGGTAGACGCGGAGATCCTTCTCGGGGATAAAACGGCCGTACGTCGCCTTCCACGTCTCCCATCCGATCCGGCGGACGTCCGGGAGGTCTCCCGTCGTCCAGGGGCGGATCGAGGCGCGGGCGGGGGCCGTCTTACTCATCGCACCCGTCGAGGAAATCGTCGATCCCGTCCACGACCCGCTGCGCGAGCCTGTGGCGGAATTCGGGATCGATCAGGTTCATCTCGTCCGTGGGGTTCGAGACGAACGCCGTCTCGAGGAGGACGTTCGGGAGCTCCGTCGGACTGTTGAGCGAAAAATTGAAGCTCCCCACGTTCCCGAAGAGGGGGAGCCCGGTCTTGAGCACTTCCTTCACGATCGCAAGGGCGAGCGGACGGTAGCAGATGTGCTTGTAGAATGTCGCCGTCCCCCGCGTCAGCTCGGGGTTCGTCGTCAGCCCGATCGAATTGGAGTGGATGCTGATGAGGATGTCCGCCCCGGAGGTGATGACTTTCCGCACCCTGTCGGACATGGAGACGTCCGCGTCGCTCTCCCGCGTGAGGATCACACGGGCGCCCCGGTCCTCCAGCATCGCTTTCAGCTCCTTCACGATCGCCAGGTTGATCTCCTTTTCGAGCACGCCCGTCGATCCCAGGGCGCCGAGGTTCTCCCCGCCGTGCCCGGCGTCGAGCGCGAATGTGAGGGCCTTGATCTTCAGCTTTTCGGGCTGCCGGCGGACCTTGACGACGAGCCCGCCGGGGTTGTAGCTTATCTCGTAGCCCCAGATCTGTTTGTGCTTGAGCTCGATCGTGATCCGGAATACGCCCGTCGAGGGCTCCGTATAATAGACGTTCGTGATCTCGCGCGCCGTCAGCTGCTGTATGATCCAGTTCGTGTTCGATGTCGCGCCGTAGACGTCGATGGTGATCCGCGACGGATTGGATTCCGTCGTGGACGAGTACGGGAGGCGGAGCGGCATGGCGACGGTCACGTAATCGTACTTATCGTCACCGGTCACCATCCAGTTCTCGGTCAGCGCCGAGGGGAGGCGGGCGCCCCTGGGAATCAGGTCGACGTTCATCGCAGAGATCCAGGCCTCGTGGCCGGGAGCGAGCGCGACGCGGTACATCGGGCCGTGCTTCCCGGTGATGGCCAGGCGGATCCCCGCGTTGATGAACGACATCTTCGCCCCGCCGAGCCGGTCTTCGCCGAGCCCGTAGGAGAGCGCCGGACGCTCCCCCTTCGTCACGCCGATGTACGGGAAATCGCCGGGCCTCATCGTGACCGCGCCCTTCGAGTACGCCTCGACAAACGCCCCGGTGGAATCTTCGAGCCTGAACTTCACCTGGTGGGCGGAGAGCGTGTCCCCGTCCTTCACCGTGTAGACGCCGCGGTAGATCCCCCCGAGTCCGTGCGCATAGGCGGGTTTGACCTCCTTCATCGGGATCCCGAGGTCGTTCGACGCCTTCCTCCCCGGTGTCCCCTTGAACTGCACTTCAAGCCTGTCGTCCTCGTCGAGCCAGAGCTCCTCGGAGGGCTCCGTCATGATCGTGTCGATCGCAAGGACGGAATCGGGCGACGTCTCCGGGGGTTTGGCGCGCACCACAAGGAACGATTTCGAGACGGAATCCCCCTTCGGGGTCGTCGCCGTGAGTGTGAACCGGTTCTCGCCGACGTTCAGGTTCAGGAGCCCGGCCGTGGCCCCCGAGGGATAGACCTTCAGGGGAGCGCCGTTGATCGTGAGCCTGTTCCCCGGGAGCGTCCCGGCGGAGAGCCTGTAGGTCATCGACGCGGCGTCGACGGTGTCGGATTCCGGGAC
>DATJPH010000483.1:0-3110 GCA_035506475.1 Bacteroidota bacterium
CATTCTCCCTTGTAATAATCGCAGGATTTCACTATCGATGCAGTGCAAACATAAAACCACTCTGGCGATTCTCACCAAAAGAGAGAAGAGGCGGCCATGTCATCCCTCAGGAATTGCTTCAGCGTATTGCTTCTTGCACTCGTCATTTGCGCGCCGGGTTCGGATGCGGCGAATATGTTCGGCGGCCTCTCGGCGGGCTACAAATCCGGTGTAAGCATCAGGGGGAGCGCGGGGGTCTCAGACTTTGCACTAAACTTCCCCCTCTCAGTTGAATTCGGGATCAGCTACTCGAGCGTGAATCCCGGGGATCCGTTCCCGGCCAGGAGGATATTCATCGCCGATGCCACGAACGGCACGCCCGAGAAATACGGGACAACGTGGGACTTCCGTCTGGATTTCCTGTACAACCTCAACATCAGGGGGCCGAAGGCGGTCTACATATTCGCAGGTCCGCGCTACGCGATGTTCGACGCGCATTTCCACTACGTCGGCGCGAACGAAGAATTCGATGTCACGAGCAACCCCTGGGGCGTGGGGCTCGGGATGAAAGGGCTTTTCTCGGTGACGGGGAGGATCGATCTGACGCTTTCGGCGGGGGTCGACAACTACTTCGATACGACGATGCACGGTCACGACACGTCCTACAGTCCCGACAACCAGAACGTCAACCCGCATGAGAACTTTACGTACCGGGATGCGAAAGCGGCCGTCAACACGCCGCGGGTGCAGGCGGTGCTTATGCTCGGGCTCGCCTACAACTTCTGAGCCCGTGCGTTGCAATTCCGGCGGACCTGTGTTACATTGAATGCGGACAATGGAGAAAAAAGGAATTTGATCAAGAACCGGTATCTGCTTCGTTACCTGCTCCCCGTGTTCCTCTGGATGGTGGTCATATTCATCACCTCGTCCATCCCCGCCGACGACTTCCCGCACGTGGAGTTCTGGGGGTGGGCGAAACTCATCCACCTGATTTATTACGGCGTCCTCTGCTTCCTCATCCAGCGCGCGGCCGGGAACCAGAAACGCTACCCGCTGCTCGCCCGCCATTCGTACCTCTTCGGCATCCTCTTCGCGGTTCTCTACGGGGTTTCCGACGAGCTGCACCAGCTTTCGACCCCCGGAAGACACGGGCAGTACACCGACGTCCTTATCGATGCCCTGGGGGCGTTCCTTTTTCTCATGGGTCTCTGGGCTTACCGCTGGTCGAGGCCGCGTGCCGCCGGAAGCGAGTGAAGCCTTCAGCGCCGCGTGACTGTCAGCTCATGTGTCCCCGGCGGCGCCAGTACGACGCATCCGTTCGCGGATGCGGAGCGCGAAAGAGCGGCGGGAGTCCCGTCAAGCGCGGTCGCGGCGGGAGCCGAGCTGAATCCCACTGCACACCGCCCGGCTGAACGGTAGGTCAACGACAACGAGTCTCCTCGCCAGGCCGCCCGCACGAGTTCCCCCGTGATGGAAAGAATCCGGATTCCCTTCGGCTGATCCTCACCGCCGAGTTCCACCCGGTGGTTTCCCGCCGGGACGATGATTGCAGAATCCCCGCGCGCGGGCCACGGCTCCCCGTCCATCCTCACTTCACGGTTTCCGCATCCGCTCCTGATGCTCACGGTGGAGGGTGCCTCTACGACGAACGACAGGGGTCCCCCCTGCACGCTCCCCCGCGCGGCCAGAGCGAAGGGGAGAAGCTCCCAGTCCTTTGCGTACACGCTCGATTCGCAGTAGAAGCAGACGCGGTCGGCATCTCCGGATGCGTACCGCGCGAGCTCAAGGAACTCCGTTCCCGTTGCCTGGGGTGTGCTGAAATGCGGCGCCCTGTCGTCAGGAAGCGGCACGACGTTGACGTCGATCAAAAACGGTCCCCCCTTGAGGAGGCCCCGGTACCCCGATCGTATCGCGGTGTACCTGTCCGGGGGGCTGCTCCATTCCGTATAGGGATCTTCCACCTCGAGCGTGAGGCCGAACTCGCGTGTGAGCGCGACGGTTTCGTTCATGTCGAACCCGAGGAGGTCGTCGAATTCGGGGTGGAGGGAATTGTCCACGATCGTCAGCATCATTTCGCGCGACCGGTTTCCGCGGCGGTCCGCATCCCGCATCGCCGTGAACAGTGCCCGTTCGGTTTCATAGTTCACCGCGGTCCGGTAACGGTAGAACGTTTTCAGCGCCGCCGGGTTGCTCTTCCAGTAGTGCTGCGAGCCCGCGGCGAAGAGTTCAAGCGGGTCATAGCCGAACGCCTTCGCAAATGCCCTCCTCCCGGTCTCCGTGAACCCGGTGAAGAACCCGGGCATGGCGGGTCCTTCGAGCGCCTCCCGGCCGGCCCCGGTCAGCGTGAATTCGGCGACATCGACCCCGTCCCAGTCAAGTGCCAGGAGATCCTCCAGCTCCCCGAGTGCGGAGGCCATGCACGCGGGGTTTTGCAGGTCCATAAGATAGAGGAAATCGAGGTGGGCGTCCTCAAGGAGCGCGTTTTTCTGCCTCCAGGAAGGATGGCTGTCCCAGAACGCCTTGCCGACGTACGGCCATTCCAGCCAGGCGTACGCGAGGAGCCCGTTCCTGTGGAGTGCCTGCAGAAGACCGGCATAGTCAAACGGAGGGGTTCCGTGCGCATACCAGGCCGCGACGTGTATTCCGGTCAATCCCCACGATTTCCACATGCGTGCCAGGTCGTCCGCGGCCCGGCCGAACCTGTAGCCGGGGTCAAAATACGCGTCTGCCCCCCTTCGTGAAATAAGCGAACGGCAACCGAGCGCTCGTGACAGCACAGTCGGGAGCGTAGGAAAGCGGGTGTATCCCTTTACGGTCAGCGGGTCGACAAGGGGCGCGAACACGAGACACTTCCCCCGTCCCCGCGTGACGATGATCCCTATGGATCGCTCCCGCGCGGCGTAGACGATTTCGGAGGAGGCCTGCGGGTACTTCTCAAACGATGGAGCGTTCTGGCGGCCCGGCCACGTAATCCGGATCTCCGGATTCGTCCGGTCGGTGACATCGGCGACAGAGGCGGGAGCGGAGTGGCGAATCTCAAGTGCGCGCGTCAGCGGGCTCGCCCCGTCTGTCAGCACCACGAATCCCCGCTCGATCCCCGCGACGACAGCGCGGCCTCCGGCGTCGCTCAG
>DATJPH010000484.1:0-3593 GCA_035506475.1 Bacteroidota bacterium
CGCTCCGGTACAGGGAGAGATCGAATGTGCCGTACTTCGACGGGAGCTGCGTCGTGACGATCCGCTGGACGAGCTTCTCCCGCGTCATCCGGTACTCGATAAGGTCGCGCACGGTGACGATCGCCATGGAGAACTGGCGCGCGATCTTGAACAGGTCGGGCACGCGCGCCATCGTCCCGTCGGCGTTCATGATCTCGCAGAGCGCGCCCACCGGTGTCAGCCCTGCCAGCGTGCACAGGTCGATGACGGCCTCGGTGTGGCCCGTGCGGCGCAGGACGCCGCCGTCAAGCGCCCGGAGCGGGAAGATGTGGCCGGGCCGGGCCAGGTCGGCGGGCTTCGTGCCGGGTGCGGCGAGCGCGCGGACGGTGGCCGCCCTGTCGGAAGCGGAGACGCCGGTCGTCGTCCCGTGCGTGAAGTCGACCGAGACGGTGAACGGGGTTTCGTGGAGGGACGTGTTGCTGTCGACCATCAGGTCCAGTCCCAGCTCCTTCGCCCGTCCGGCCGTCAGCGGGGCGCAGATGATGCCGCGCCCGTGCGTCGCAAAGAAATTGATGACGCCCGCGTCGACGAACTCGGCCGCGCAGACAAAATCGCCTTCGTTCTCCCTGTCGTCGTCGTCGACGACGATGATCGTCTTCCCGCCGCGGATTTCCCGGATGGCGTCGTCGATGTCGCTGAACCGGTCATGCCGGCCGCTCTGTTCTGCCACAGTACCTCCCACTCCAAAAGGCCTGTTACTTGATCTCCTTCACCGGCTCGGGCGCCGCATCGCTGACGACCGAGGTGATGGATGAGCGTTCGAATTTCATCTTGACGTTGTCCGCGACCTGGACGAGGACCGTCTTCTCGTCGATGCCGGCGATCGTCCCGTACATGCCCCCGGCCGTGATCACCTTGTCCCCCTTCTTGAGCGCGTCGAGGAGTTTCTGCCGTTCCTTCTGCCGCTTTTGCTGCGGACGGAGTATCATGAAGTAGAAAATGCCGATGATGAGCGCGAACATCAGCAGGGTGCTGAAGAGCCCCTGCCCGGCATCCCCTCCCGAGGGGGCCATGAACATGATGATGGATGCTTGTGTCACTGTGTCCTCCGGTTCGGTGTCAGTGGATTACGTGTGTTCGTCCGCCGCCTGGGCGGACAGTGTGCTGAGCATTGCCTCTTTCCATGCGGCGAAGTTCCGCCCCAGGATCGCTTCCCGGGCGGAGGAAAGAAGCCAGTGATAAAAAGTCAGGTTGTGCATCGACGCGATCTGGAGCGCGAGAATTTCTCCCGATTTGAACAGGTGCCGGATGTAGGCGCGCGAGAAATTCCGGCACCCGTAGCACGTGCACTCCGGATCGACCGGGGAAAAATCGGACACGTGGACCGAGTTGCGCATGTTCAGCTTCCCGTTCCTCGTGAAGAGGACGGCGTTCCTCCCGTTGCGCGTCGGCAGCACGCAGTCGAACATGTCCACCCCCCGGGCGATCGCTTCGAGGATGTTGGCCGGCGTCCCCACCCCCATCAGGTAGCGGGGTTTCTCCTGCGGGAGTATAGCGCTGCAGAGCCCGGTCATGCTGTACATCGTCTCTTCGGGCTCCCCCACCGAGAGGCCGCCGATCGCGTACCCGTCAAAGTCCATTGCCGAGAGCGCCCGCGCGGACTCCTCCCGGACAGACCCGTATGTCCCTCCCTGTACGATGCCGAAGAGGAACTGATCGGTCCCGTAGAGCGGGCGCGTCTGCTCTTTCCGTTCCCTGGCCCGGAGCGCCCACCGGATCGTCATTGCGTTCGATTGCCGCGCGTACTCTTCCTCGCAGGGAAACGGGGCGCACTCGTCGAGGACCATCATGATATCGGAACCGAGCGACCGCTCGATGTCGATCACGCTCTCCGGCGTAAACAGGTGCTCCGACCCGTCGATGTGCGAGCGGAAGCGCACCCCCTCTTCGGTGATCCGCCTGAGCGAGGCGAGGCTGAATACCTGGTACCCGCCGCTGTCCGTAAGTACCGGTCTCGGCCACCCGATCAGCGCGTGGAGCCCTCCGGCCTTCTCGATAAGTTCCGTGCCCGGGCGGAGATACAGGTGATACGCGTTCCCGAGGATGATCCGCGCGCCGATTTCCAGAAGCTCCCGCTGCTCGACCGCCTTGACCGTCCCCTGCGTGCCCACCGGCATGAAGACGGGGGTCGGGATCTCTCCCCGTCCGGTCGTAATGAGGCCGGCGCGCGCGAGGCCGTCTGTCTGTGCGATCGAGAACTTCAAGGTATCAAGGTAGGCATTCGGGGGTGGAAAATCAACGCGCGGCGCCGTAGGGCGCCGTTGCAACAAGGGCTCCCGCGATCGCCTCGCCGATATCGGTGGCAATCAGGCCCCGCTGGCCGAAACGCTCGGCGGCAATATCCCCTGCAAGGCCGTGGATATACACCCCGGCGTATGCGGCCTGCTCGGGAGGCACCCCCTGCGCGGCAAAACCTGCGATGATACCGGTGAGGACGTCGCCGCTTCCGATCGTGGCCATGCCGGGATTTCCCGTGGAGTTGAGGTACACAGGCCCCCCCGGCACGGCGGTGACCGTCGGAGCTCCTTTCAGCACGATCACCGCACCGAGCCGGCGCGCGGCATCGCGCGCGGCGCTCGCGCGGAGCCTGTCGGCCTCCCGGGCGTCTCCGCCCGTGAGCGCCGCGAACTCCCCCGTGTGCGGCGTCAGGACCGCCCGCACCGGGCGCCTCTTCAGTATCGACGTATCCCCCTGGAGCGCGGCCAGCGCGTCGGCATCGATCACAAACGGCCTGTCGACCGTGCGGATCAGTTCGCGGACAAACTCCATCGTCTCTTCGTCCCTCGAGAGCCCCGGCCCGATCGCCACTGCGTCCGCCCACGCGCATCTTGCCTGCGCTGCGGGGAGCGCCGCCATGGCGATAGACCCGGAGCGAGTTTCTTCAAGCGGCTCGAGTATCACCTCGGTGAGCCTCCGCGCGATCACCTGTCGTATGGAGGCCGGAGCGCCAAGGACGACCGCGCCGGCACCGGACCGGAGCGCCGCGCCCGCGGTCATCACCGGAGCCCCCGTGAATGAACGGGATCCGGCAATGACAAGGACTTTCCCCGCGCTGTACTTGTGGGCGTTGCGGGGCCGGACGGGGAGCAGGGAAACGACGTCGTCCTTCATGACCCGGTAGACCGCCTCCTGCGGCGGCGCTCCGAGGATCCATGCGGGGATGCTGATATCGGCGACACGGACGGTGCCGCTTGCGTCGCAGCCTGTGCCGACGTAGTGCCCTATTTTGGCGAGCCCCATCGCAACGGTGAGATTTGCTTTCACGGAGACGTTCCCGGCGCTCCCGGTGGTAGCGTCGATTCCAGAGGGGATATCCACGGAGGCCACGAACGCGCCGTGTGCTCCGGCCGCGTTGATCCACTGGACGGCGACATTCTCCAGGCCCGAAATATCGCCCGAGAATCCCGTTCCGAATATGGCGTCAACGACGATCGCGCCCGGGAGGGGTTGCGCCGGGTGCCTCTTCGCCGTGAACCACTCTATGCGCACAAGGGATGACCGGAGGCGGCTCACGCGCACAAGCGCGTCGAGGTTTGTCTTCGCATCGCCCCTGA
>DATJPH010000485.1:0-3102 GCA_035506475.1 Bacteroidota bacterium
AGCTACTTCTGTCTCGAGAACAGGTTCTGGAGAATCATCGGGCTCGACACGGGGTACAACACAAAAGTCTTCCCGTTTCTCGACCTCTTCCTCGGGACGAGCATCCACGCGGAGAACCTGAAATGGCTCAAGAGGGTCGTCTTCGCCGACAGGGAGGACCACCGCCCCGTTATCGTCCTGACGCACCACCAGTGGTTCAGCTCGTTCGACAGGGGGTACCCGAGGCTCGGGCCTCAGCTTCACCCGTACCTGGGGGATGTCGCGCTCTGGTTCTGGGGGCACGAACACCGGTTTGCGGGCTACGCCCCCTATTCGCCCGACGGGGGGGTGAAGGTCAGGGGGCGCTGCATCGGCCACGGGGGGATGCCGGTGGAGATCGCACAACCCGCAAACCTCCATGTCCCCGTGGTGTTCGTCGACAACAGGGTTTCGGGGAAGGAGGACGGCGAGCCGCTTGGCTACTGCGGGAGCGCGCTCCTGGAATTCGAAGGGCCCCTGCTCCGGGTCAGGTACATCGATGAGAGGGACGAAGAACTTCTTGTGGAGGAAGGGGTTAGCGGGGGAGCCGCCGGAGGGGTGAACGGAAAGATCAGGAGCGCTTCCCGGGCCCTGACCTGGTTCCGGCACAGGGAGTACCTTGTGCAATGACCGGCTCCATGGTGTGCTCGCCGCGATGCAAACGTGCCAGAAATGTCCCGGGACGGGACAACGCGACGGCTCACGGGGTCAGCGGGATCCCGATTGCAGGGGCACCCGGTGAACTCTCGGCGGTATGCTCGGGCTAAGCACCGAACGGGCGAGCGCACGGAGCAGCGGATCCCTTCTGTCTCCGGATTCACCTCCATTCCAGCCCTCATCGAGTGCGTAGATCATGATCCCCCCGATGCCGAGTTGCCGGGCCCACGCTACTTTTGACTTGATGCTGTTCGTGTCCTCGTACGTCATGTAAAATTGTGTTCCGGGCGCGATGACAAACCGGTACGGTTCGGTGATCGAAGCCGTCGCCGTCCCGCCGATCCAGGGGGTCTGCGTGCTTTTGTCGAAGTGGTAGATGCCCCCTTTGGCCAGCGCGTCCGCGGCGCGCTGGTACTGCATGTAGGAAGTGCTCTGGTCTGCGACCGGCTGATTGGGGAGCGAGTTCCCGCGGAACATCCATCCGTAGAACGGAACGCCCATGCCGATCTTCGCGGACGGCCAGTTGAGCGCCTGGATGCAGTATTGGGGACCAAAGCGGAGCCGGTCCTGGGCCAGGATGAGGTTCCCTCCGTCTTCGGTAGCGTCGGCCGCAATGCCGTCGTAGTTGTCTGAAATCGCCGACACGACCGGATACTGCGCCGGATCGGCCCTGTGCAGTGCGGCATTGAATCCCGTAACGTCGGCGGGCCCGCCGTTGCCGCAGCAGAGGTTGTTGGGGCGCTGGAGATCGTAGCCCAGTATGTTGTACTGGTCGATGACCGCGATCGAATTCGCATACGCATTGGCGTCGAAGTCCCACCCGGGAGCGGCGACCAGGAGGAGTCCCCTCTTCCCCGTGACGGGGAGCCATGAATCGAGTTCGGCGCGCATCGTGGAGATGATCCGGTTCACCTGTGCTGCGTTCACCGGGCGTTCCCAGTCAAGTTCCATTCCGTCGTAGCCGTGCGCCCTGCAGAATGCTCCCGCCGTCTGGATCCAGATTGTGGTCCGGGCCTGGTCCTGGCTGATATAATCGACCGTTGACGCCTGTTCCCCGTATATCCCGCCGAGCGAAAGAACCACGCTGACCCCGTTCATGTGCGCGTACCTGATGAGAGTGTCGGGGTTCGATTGCTCACCCACGGCATGTCCCTGGTCTGTGCCCCAGATGAGTTCGCCCGCATCTGTCGGATTGAATGCCGGTCCGAAAAACGGCGCGGTGGTCTCCGGCCGCGCGAAGAAATGAACAACATGCGTCAATCCGCTCCAGTTGATCTGCCGGGGCGGCATTGCGTCCATCGCCCAGTACGGATAATACCCGGTAACCCACATGGACCCCGTTTGGGCGCAAATCTTCCCCGATGTGACGATGAGAAGTGCGATAATGAGAATGAGATCTGTTCCACTCCGACGCCGCATGAAATCACCTGATTGTGATTGATGAATGTAATGCATGAAGGCGGGTTTGCGCACCCGGAGTATGTTATCACGATGTTAAATTTTCGTTACGCGGTATTTTTTTGTCAACTTGTTGATATACTTGGAGTCGATCATTGAGGAGCCGGGGGGTACCATGCGCAAGAAGCATTTTCTGCAAATCGTTGACGTTCTCTTGTTGGTCTCCTTCGGGTTCGCCACGGAGGCACGGGCGCAGTGGGTGCAGAACAACCTCCCCCGGGACGCGTATGTGAGTTGTTTTGCTGTGGCAGGGACGCGTCTGTTCGCCGGGACCGACGCCGGCGTATTTCTCTCGCCTGACAGCGGGGCGACATGGAACATGGTTGCCGGCGGCCTGCCGGACGCTCACGTGGACGCTCTCGCTGCGAGCGACTCAATTCTTGTCTGCGGCACCTACGGTGGCGGGGTGTTTCTCTCGAGGAATCACGGAGCTTCCTGGAGTCCGGCGGGGACGGGTCTTTCGGATTCCCGGGTGGGATCGCTTGCCGTGATGGGATCGAGAGTATTCGCCGGAACAATGAGTTCCGTATTCGTTTCGACCAATGCCGGGGGGACATGGTCCGTTGTCAGCGCCGGTCCGCTCAACAGGTTCGTGTATGCCTTTGCGGCAAGCGGATCGTCGATCTTTGCGGGGACGTGGGGAGGCGTTTACCTGTCCGCGGACAGTGGCGCATCCTGGACGTCGGTGAACGCCGGGCTGACGAACCCCTGGGTCTTCTCCCTTGTCGTGACCGGCGGCAAAATCTACGCGGGGACGGGGAACGGCGTCTTCGTTTCTGCGAACAACGGGGGGAGTTGGGCTCCTGCAGGCGCCGGGTTGACCGGCCGCGCTGTTCTCGGGCTTGCCGTGGGCAACACCGCTCTCTTTGCCGGGACGTTCGGCGGCGGAGTCTATGTTCTGAGCGCCGACGGCATGAATTGGATCCCGGTCAGCACAGGGCTGGGGAATGCCGCGGTCCGGTCCCTTGC
>DATJPH010000486.1:0-7015 GCA_035506475.1 Bacteroidota bacterium
GCGAGTCGACGTCGATGAACCCGCCGTGGGTCTTGACGACCCCGTAGACGAGCGAGAGGCCGAGTCCCGTCCCCCGCCCCAGCTCCTTCGTCGTGAAGAAGGGCTCGAATATCCTCTGGACGGTCGCGTTGCTCATCCCCGTCCCCTGGTCGGCGACGCTGATCTCGACATATTGCAGCGACGGGTCCGCCCCCTCGCGCGAGGCAAGCACCTCCCCGTCGACGAGCGTCGTGCGAATGGTGAGCTTCCCCCCCGGGGCGCGGCCGTCGCGAGTCTCCATCATCGAATCGCGGGCGTTGATGCAGAGGTTGAGAAGCGCCTGGTGGAGCTGCGTGTTGTCGATCGAGATGATCGGGATCGCCTGGCCGAGGTCCAGCGTGATCTCGATGACCCGGGGGAATGTCTCCTGTATCATCCGCGAGAGGTCGAGGATCGCCTTGTTGACGTCGATCGATTCCGGGTGCACCTCCGTCTTGCGCGCGAACGTCAGGATCTGCCTCACGAGCCCCGCCCCCCGCTGTATCGCGCTGTTGATCGAACGGATGCTCTGCTCGAATGCGCTGTTTTCGTTCCTGCGGATCTCCAGGAGCGAGACGTGGCCCAGGATGATCCCCAGGATGTTGTTGAAGTCGTGCGCGACCCCCCCGGCGAGCGTCCCGAGCGATTCCATCGTCTCCATCTCCCGGATATGGAGCTCCATCTGCTTCCGGTCGGTGATGTCCTCCTTCACCGCGAGGAAGTGCGTCACCACCCCGCTGGAGTCCTTTATCGGGGATATCTGCGCGGACTCCCAGTAGAGCTCGCCGTTCTTCTTCTTGTTGTGGAACTCCCCCCTCCACTCCCCCCCGTTCTTGATGATCTCCCAGAGGCGCCTGTACTCCTCGGGGGGGGTCGCACCCGACTTGAGTATCCGGGGGTTTTTCCCCCGCGCCTCTTCGAGCGTGTACCCGGTGAGCTGCGTGAATTTCGGGTTGACGTACTCGATCTTCCCCTCAAGATCGGTGATGACGATCGACGAGGCGCTCTGCTCGACGGCGCGCGAGAGCTGGCGGAGCTGTGTCTGGTCCTTCTTCCATCCCGAGATATCCGTGATCATCGCCAGGCGGAGCACGGAGGTTCCCTCGGGATCCGGCACCAGCGCGCTGGAGATCCTGACGTCGATGAGCGTGCCGTCCTTGCGGACGCGGACCGACTCCCATTCCACGAGGCGCTCGCCATCGAACACCTTGTTCGAGATTTCCGTGAATTCGTGCCTCTTGAAGGGGGGTACGGGCTTGTAGGGCTTGCCGAGGACTTCGGATTCCGTCCAGCCGAATATCCGTTCGGCGGCCGGGTTCCAGACGCGGACGATCTCATCCCCGTCGATCGCGATCACGGCCACCGGAAGCGTGTCCACGAGCGAACGGAGCGCCGCGTTGCTTGCTTCCAGTGCGCGCTCCGCCTTCTTCCTGTCCGAGATGTCGCGCGTGATCGAGAGAAGGTACTCTTCCCCCTTGATCGTCAACGTCCGGGCCGACATCAGTCCCGTGATGACCGTCCCGTCCTTGCAGCGGAACCGGGCCTCGAGCCCGATCACCACCCCGGACTTCTTCAGCCCTTCGACGAGCCTCCGCCTGTCCGCGTCGTCGACCCAGATATTCAGATCGTGCGTCATCGAGGACCTGCCGATCACGTCCTGGGCCGTATAGCCCGTGATCCTTGTGAAGCCCTCGTTGATCGCGTAGTAGACGCCGTCGGCAACCCGGTTGATGTTGACCGAGTCGGGGCTCACATGGAACGCCTTCGAATATTTCTCTTCGGATTCCCTGAGCGCGAGGTGGGCGTCGTGGAGACGGAACGCCATCGTGATGGAAGCGAAGAGGACGTCTTCGCCGGAGTTCTTGAGGACGTAGCCGTAGTTGGTGATGTGCCCGGTGCGCGAGACCATCTCGCGCTCGGAGTGGGAGGTGAGGAATATAACGGGGATGTCGCGGAACTTGAGGATCTCGCGGGCCGCGTCGGCGCCGTCCATCCCCCTGCCGAGATCGATATCCATCAGTATGAGGTCGACGGGGGGGACCTCGTTTTTCACCGCCTCGATCGCCTTTTCGGCGCTCAACGCGCGGACGACCCCGTACCCCTGCGCCTCGAGCACGAGCGACTGGTTCATGCTCACAACGGCGTCATCTTCGACAAGGAGAATCTTCTTCATGATGACCTCCTAAACAGACACACTCCCCTTCGACCGGAATGCGCCTGAATGTGCGTCATCGGGCGGGAACAAGAAGAGAACAGTGTAAGCGGTGCTGCCCTCTAATATGCAGAATTGACAGATTTGAAACAAGATCTGGGGGGTCTACGGCCTGTCGGTGTGAGGAAGCGCACGCAGAATCCCCCAGGGAGGTTCCACGAACCGGGGTCCTGGACGGATATAAGTGACACAACGTGCGCACAAAGGTGACAGGTTCGTCACCGATCATGCAGCCGCGAGGTCTCTCCGTTCGGCAACGGTCAGGACGCGCTCGAGATCAAGGAGTATCAGGAGCCGGTCCTCGAGCCTCCCGACCGCCGTTATGTACTCACCCTCTATGCCGGAAGCAAGCGAAGGGGGGGGCTCGGTCAGGCTCCTGGGTATACGGAGGACTTCGTTCACGGCATCGACGACGAACCCGACGACCTTCCCGTCGAGCTCCACGACGACAATCCGGGTGTTCTTGTCGTGCTCCTTCCGTTCCATGCCGAACCGGCGGCGGAGCGCTATCACCGGGATCACCTTCCCCCGGAGGTTGATCACGCCGTCGACGTATTCCGGCGCGTTCGGCACGCGCGTCACTTCAAGCATCCTGTTGATCTCCTGCACCTTCAGGATATCGACGCCGAATTCCTCTCCGCCGATCTTGAAGCTGACAAGCTGGAGGAGCTCATCGGATGCGGAGGGATGGCCCCCTCCCCTGATGTTGACTGTATCGTTCATCTGTCCAGACTCCTTTTCTCGGGCGATTCCGCCCGGGCACCGCCCCTGTTACAGGAGCGGGGGAAGGAAGCTTCTCCACCCCACGACCTCCAGGTCTTCGACCGCATCCTCTTCGATTTCCTCCCCCACAAAATAATACCTGCAGTCGCCGTAATGGGCGGGCTCGTCATGCAGCCACGGGTGGCCGCATTCGGGGCAATGTTCGATCTGATCGAACGCATCCAAAAAGCTGACAATCCCCGGCATGTCTTCCATGACCTGATCTCCTGCGCTGTACTGAATTTCCCTTCCCCTGCGTGAACTCTCCCGGCACTGAATCTGCGCCGGCTTTACGGAATGAAAAGTCAAATCCCGTGCCACCCGGATCCGGAGCGCCCGCATGCCCGGCCGGGTCGCTTACCCCGCAATTAGCATCCTGCACGGTCGGCGGGGGGAGAAAGGCTGGCTAACATTCTCCACCTGGACAAAGTGAGCCCCTCGACGCGCCCGCAATGATACACGGGGGGAATGAATCCGCGCTTTCTGCATGCGATGCGGATGCGAAGCCTCCGGCACGGTGTTTGCTTTAATAGAGAGAGGTGAGTCGTCATCCAGACCGGGGGAGCTGCACGCGCCCCGCGCCGTGGCATTGCTTCCGGACATACAAGCTGAGGTGGCACAATGACACTCAAACGATTCGCAGACTGGAAACTCTCGACGAAGATCACGGGTGTCGCGCTCGCCGCAGTCGCCCCCATCGTCGCAGTCGTGATCCTCTACGCCCTTCCCCGCGCAGAGCAGTCGATGATCAAGGAGAAGATGAACGGGACAAAACATCTCGTCGAGATCACCTACACTCTCATAGCAGATTACGATGCCAGGGTGCAGAAGGGGGAATTCACCCTGGCCGAAGGGCAGAAAAGGGCGGCGGCGAGGATCTCGCAGCTCCGGTACGAGGAGAAGGAGTATTTCTGGATCAATGACATGACGCCGGTCATGATCATGCACCCGTTCAAGCCCGAGCTCAACGGGACGGACATTTCGGACAACAGGGATCCGGACGGGAAGCGGATATTCGTGGAGATGGCGAACGTCTGCAGGGAGAAGGGGGAGGGCTCGGTCGAATACATGTGGCCGAAGCCGGGGTTCTCCAAGCCCGTGCCGAAGATCTCCTACGTGAAGCTCTACAAGCCGTGGGGATGGGTGGTGGGGAGCGGCGTGTACGCCGACGACATACAGGCGGAGATGGGAACGCTCCAGCAGAGCGTGCTTGCCGGCGTCCTTGTCGCTTCCGTTGTCGGGATCGGGGTGGGTGTGTTCGTGGGACGGAGGATGAAGAGCCGCCTGACGGACCTCATCAAGCGGATGCAGAACGCCGACCTCAACACGCATATCGAGGCCGACGAGAAGGACGAGATCGGGCTCCTGACGGAGACATTCGCCCGGTTCGTCGCGTCGATACGCGCGACGATACTGAAGGTCTCTGAATCCTCCGCCGCGGTGGCCAGCGCGAGCTCCGAGATCTCCTCCAGCACGGAGCAGATCGCCGCCGGCGCGCAGGAACAGACGAGCCAGGCGGGCGAAGTCGCCTCCGCCGTCGAGGAGATGACAAAGACGATCGTGGAGAATTCAAGAAACGCCACGGAGACCGCGGGGATCGCGAAGTCCGCCCGCGAGGCCGCCGAGCAGGGGGGGAAAGTCGTCGAGGAGACGGTGACCGCCATGCGGCGCATCGCGGAGGTCGTCGAGCAGTCCGCCACGACGGTCCGCGCGCTCGGCAAGTCGAGCGACCAGATCGGCGAAATCGTGTCGGTGATCGACGATATCGCGGACCAGACAAACCTGCTCGCCCTCAATGCCGCCATCGAGGCCGCACGGGCGGGGGAGCAGGGGCGGGGATTCGCTGTCGTCGCCGACGAGGTCCGGAAGCTGGCCGAGCGGACGACGCGGGCGACAAAGGAGATCGCCGGCATGATCAACAAGATACAGATCGACACGAAGGGGGCCGTGGATTCCATACAGCAGGGGACGAAGAACGTCGCCGAAGGGATCGCGCTGGCAGACCGGGCCGGGACATCGCTTCACGGCATCGTCACGAACGCGCAGAAGGTGACGGACATGATTTCTCAGATCGCCGCCGCAAGCGAGCAGCAGTCCTCGGCGAGCGAACAGATCTCGAAGAACGTCGACGCGATCAGCTCCGTCACGGGCGAGACAGCCTCAGGCGCGCAGCAGATCGCCAGGGCCGCGGACGATCTGAACCGGCTCACGGAGAACCTCCGGGAGATGGTCCTTTCGTTCAACCTCGAAGAAGAGGGAAAGAAAGCCGAGAAGAAACACGGCGCTCTCCAGAACATTGATCGATCAAGAAAGAACCCGGCATCCGGGCGTGCAGTGCAGACGAAAGCGGAACAGGCCTATCAGGCGTAAGAGGGGATGTTACATCAACGCACACACGGAGGAGATATGGCGAAGCAAAACTGCTGGGAGTTCAAGAAGTGCGGGAGAGAGCCCGGGGGGAGCAAGTCGGCGGAGCTCGGCGTCTGCCCGGCCGCGACGGAGAAGCGGGTCAACCGGATACACGGGGGGCTCAACGGCGGGCGCTCCTGCTGGGCGCTCACGGGGACGTTCTGCGGGGGAGCCGTACAGGGGACGTTCGCCTCGAAGCTGAAGAACTGCATGGACTGCGAGTTCTACAAGCTCGTCGGGGCAGAAGAGGGAGCCGGGTACGAAGGGGCAAAGGCCATACTCGCGCGGCTGCACTAGCCAGGCGCGAAGGGATAACGTCCCGGATCATTGGAGCAGGAGGCTCCAGATGAGAAAACAGAACTGCTGGGAGTATAACCGCTGCGGCAGGGAGCCGGGGGGAGAAAACACCCCGGCGCTCGGGGTCTGCCCCGCCGCATCGGCAAAGCACGCCCACGGGACAAACAGCGGAAAAAACGGCGGCCGCGCCTGCTGGGCGATCGCCGGCACGTTCTGCAGGCGGGAGGTGAGCGGCACATTTGCAGCAAAGCTCACAGACTGCATGGAGTGCCCCTTCTTCCGGCTCGTGGGTGAGGAGGAAGGGAGAGAGTACATGGGGGCCAAATCCATATTCGCGCGTATACAGATGCACACATCCACCCGACAAGGGAGATCCACCCCGCGGCGGAAACGGAGCGTGCAGGGATAGAGTCAGACAACCCGGCCAATCAGGAGGATTTGCTATTGCCCGACCACAAGAGTAAATTGACATAGCGAGATTTCAGAGTTCATTGACGCGTGCCTCCGATCCGGTAAAGGGTTGGAGGCACTCCCATTTGAGGGACCCAGGGTGAAGGAGAATGTATGAACGCACGTCATATTGCAGCGGCAATCGCATTGATCGTCGCGCCTGACCCGGGAAATCTGTTTGCCCAGATCATACTCAGAGTCGCATCGCCCGAACTCACATACAGCAGCTCCCCGCGGGGGAACGGCATGGGGGGAGCCGAGGCGACGATACCGGCGTCGGATGCAGCAGGGACGATCGCCAACCCCGGCCAGCTCGGTCTCTTCAGCCTGGACAACCTCTTCAGCGCCTCGACGTACACGCCGAAGACGAAAATGCTCCCCTCCCTCGATCTCCCGTATACGATGAGCGTCAGCGCGCTCAACGCGGGGATCAACCTGCAATATCTCCTCTCCCTCCCCTTCAATGCCGGTATCGGCGTCGGCTACTCAAGGACATACGTCGACAGAGGAGAATTCCTGATCACCGGCCCGAGCGGTCCTACGCCGATCGGCACTGCGGCATGGAACGAATCATACGAGAACTACTCTGCCGGGCTGGGACTCGACTATTATGTGCGGCTGGGTATCGGGATGAACTTCAAACAGATTACATCCCGGATGCCCGGAATCAGGGGAGACGGCACATTCGGGGAACTCACCGCCACCCCTTCGGCCACAGATTTCGGAATACTGATGGACATACCGGTACCGGACATCGTCACAGGCGTTTCCGGTATGCCTCTTTCTATCGCAAAAGGGATCGACCCCTTCCTCGACGTCAGCCTTTGCTACGTCAAGTTGAACGTCGGAGGGGAAGTGAAGTACGCG
>DATJPH010000487.1:0-2690 GCA_035506475.1 Bacteroidota bacterium
ATCATGAAGAAGGCACCCATCACCCAGTCCACGGGCGCGGGGCCCGTGTAATCGAATCGCCTGATCCCCCTGCTACCGATGAGGGCGTCGCGGGGGAGGAGGAGATAGAGGAAACTCGATTTCACGACACCTTCCAGCACGGAAGGGAAGGCACCGACGGACGGTTGCAGCGATCCGTCGGAGGAATTGAGCCTGCAGCCCGCGACCCACGCCGACGGGTGTGCATCCAGAAACCCCGCGACGGCACCAATGGCCCGGTCATGGACTTCGGTATCAGGGTTCAACAGCAGGACATATCGCCCGCGTGAAAGCCTGACCCCCTGGTTGTTCGCCGCTGCGAACCCCCTGTTGGTCTCGTTGGCAACGACACGGGCGAGGGGGAACTCGCGCCGGACATTCTCCGGCGTCCCGTCACCGGAGGCGTTATCAACGACGATCACCTCAAAAGCAATTCCGGCGCATTCCCGAAAGACTGACTCGAGACAGGGGCGCACCCTGTCCCATCCCTTGTACGTCACGACAATCACGGAGACGTCGACAGGGCTCATCCCAGGAGCCTGCCCTTGAGTTCAAGCACGAACACCCTGTCGGTCTCATCGAACCAGTGTTTCCAGACTCCGAACCCGTAGGCGACGATGAATACGCAGGCCGCCGCGACGCGGGCCCACGGGTTCTCCACGGCAACGAGAAACGCCAGGAGGGTTACCAGTGCCAACATCCCCCGGACCGCTTCCGTTTTCTGCGGCATGAACCCCACGCCCCGGCTGTACGGCCTCGCAGCCCTGAACAGGAGAACCGCGTCGAGCATGACGCGGAGGCTCCAGGTGACGGCAGCCCCGGCAATCCCGAACATGGGGATGAGAAGCAGGTTCAGGCCGATCATCACGGGGAGCTCGACAAGGTTGAACTTCGCAGGAAGATCCGGGCGTCCGTAGGCGTGCAGCGCCGTGACCGGGATCTGCGACACCGCGTTGAACAGGAGCCCCACCAGAAGTATCTGGAGCGGCAGGCTCCCGTGCCCTGCAAATTCCGCTCCCATCCATGCCCTGAGGATCTCCTGCGAGAATCCGAACAGGAGCACCGCGGGGGGGAGGATCAGGAGCGCGACATATTTCACCGCCCGCGCATACGCCGCCCCTGCAAGTTCGGAACCCTTCATCCCGGTCGACCACCCGCTCAGGACGGGATAGAGCGCGGCCGTCATGCTCAGGGGGAGAATAAGCATCCTGCTCACCGTCTCCTGCGGAACCGTGTAATACGCGACTGCCGGGAGCGCCATGAATGTCGCAATCATCAGGCGGTCAACGTACAGGAACAGCGGTCCTGTAGCCTGGGAGAGGGAGACCCAGCCGCCGAACGAGAGGAGATTGCGCGCAAGGCCGCTGTCCCAGAACCGGATCCGCGCAAATATCCCCGGCATCATCCGGGGGAGTATCGCCAGGGACGCGCCCACGGCAAGGACGCGCGAGGCCACGGTCAGGAGGACGATCTCACGCACGCCGCCCCCCGCGAGCACTATCACGATCGACCCCAGCCACTGCATCCCCCCCATCGCCGCCTGGAAGCCGTTGACGAGGTCGAACCTCTGGTACGCGGTCTGGACGCCCCGCAGGATCCCCTGCGCGAGCATAAAAGGGATTCCCACCGCCGCGATGAGAAGCGATGCCTTCGCTTCATCCCTCAACGTCCCGGCGACGTGAAAAAGCGACGAAAGGACCAGCTCACGCGTCGAGAGGATCACCAGCCCGACAAGGAGGCCGAGGATGACGCTCATCGAAAGAGACGTCCAGGTGATATCGTGGATCCGCCGCTCCTCGTCACGTGCAAGGTATTCCGCAATGAACTTCGTGATGGCCCTGCTCACACCGAGATCGAGAAGGCTGAAATACCCGATCAGCACCCAGATGAGCGAGAGGAGACCGAACCCCTCCGCGGAAACCCCCCGGACGATTACCGGGAAGCTCAGGAACGACACAATCACAAGGAGGACCTGGGTTCCAAGGTTGTACAGGGTGTTCTTCGCAAGGAGCCGGGCGGTCCCCGGGCGTCGCGGCTCGTCGTTCATGAGCGCGTCTGCCCCGGAAGCGCGGCAGCGGAACCCAGGAACGCCGTCCCGATGATGATGATCTCGAGCGATTGCTTCTGAATGAAGACGTTTGACGTGGCGGTCACCAGAAGCATGGCCGCAAGAACCGCCCCCACGCCGCGCGCAACCGGAACAACGAAGGATTCGCCCACACCGGTGCGGGAGATCCTGACCGCCGCGGCGATCTGGGCAAGGAAGAAACCAAGCAGGGCGATAGTCCCTACGATGCCCACCTTGTAGAGCAGGAACAGGTAGCCGTTGTGCGCGTACCCCGTCTGGACTGTGACATCGTCAATGATATTGTAGAAGCTGCAGGGAGTGCCGACGCCATGACCGACGACCGGGCTCTGGGGTATCAAATCAATCAGCACCTGTGATTCGGCAAACCTGTTCGTCACCGACTTGTCGGTGAGCGCCGAGCCCGCGGACGTCAGGCGGCTGAACATGGCCGTAAGTACCGATCCCCCTACCCCGCCGATGAACATCAGGACAGCCGTCGATGCCAGCCCCAGCATAACGGTTACCGCCACCACGAACCTCGCCCGGGCGCGCGGTTCGGCCACGATGAAGAGGAGGAAAAAACCAAACGCCGCAGCAATCCAGA
>DATJPH010000488.1:0-2684 GCA_035506475.1 Bacteroidota bacterium
CCGTGGCAACCGTCCTGCCGGGAACGCGCACGGAGAGCCCCCTTGCCCGGAGACCCGAGAACGCCTGAGGCGAGGTGACCTCGTGGACGAGGTGAAGATCAACGTACAGGACCGCGGGCGCGCCGGGTTCCCGGGCGACGACGTGCGCGTCCCAGACTTTTTCGAACAGCGTTTTCGGTTTCGCTGCGTTCACGATGATACTCCGGGTGTTGAACCGTTGTCAGACGACAGAGGCAGCGTAGGCGATCGAGTCCTTCGTCCGCCCCTCGCGCCGTTTGCGCACGTTGAGCGCCCTGTTCATTGCCTCAAGGTACGCCCGCGCGCTCCCCGTGATCACGTCGGTGCTCACCGCGCGCCCGTTGTACTGGACGCCGTCAAATTCCACGCGCACGAACACCTCCCCCACCGTATCGTGGCCGATGCTGACCGATTTCAGGGAGTATTCCATCAGCTTCCCCACGATCCCCGTGAGGCGCTCGATCGCCCGGTACATGGCATCGACCGGCCCGTCGCCCGTGGCCGAATCCACCAGGAGTTCCTCCCCGGTCTTCAGCTCGACGGTCGCGGTCGGACGGACGCTGGTCCCCGTGCTCACGTGGAGCCCCACGAGGTGGAAATCCTCCTCCGCACCGCGCATCCCCTCCTCGAGGATCGCGACAAGCTCCTCGTCGAAAATTTCCTTCTTCTGGTCGGCGATCGCGGTGAATCCCGCGTACGCGCGGTCCAGCTCGGCGTCGGTGAGCTCGAACCCGAGTTCGCCGTACCGTTTCCGGAGGGCGTGCCGCCCCGAGTGTTTGCCGAGCACGAGCGTGCTGTGCTTGATCCCGACCGACTGCGGCGTCATGATCTCGTAGGTGATCGCGCTCTTGAGCATCCCGTCCTGGTGTATCCCGGCCTCGTGCGAGAACGCGTTCGCGCCGACGATCGCCTTGTTCCTCTGCACCTGCATCCCGGTGAGGCTGGCAAGGAGCCTGCTCGAGCGGTAGATCTCCTCCGCAACGACGCCCGTCTTCACACCGAGGCGCTCCGCCCGGACCTTGATCGCCAGGACGATTTCCTCGAGGGCCGCGTTGCCGGCCCGCTCCCCGATCCCGTTCACGGTGCATTCGACCTGCCGCGCCCCGTTCTCGATTGCGGCCAGGGAGTTGGCAACCGCCATGCCGAGATCGTCGTGGCAGTGGGCGCTCAGGATCACCCGGTCGACGTTCCTGACCTTCTCCCGGATCGTCCTGAATATCGCCCCGTACTCCGCGGGGATGGCGTAGCCGACGGTATCGGGGAGATTGAGCACCGTCGCCCCCGCCTCGATGGCCGCCTCCGCGATCTCGCAGAGGAAGCCGATGTCGGTCCGCGACGCGTCTTCGCAGGAGAACTCGACGTCGGCGCAGAGCGACCGCGCATACTCCACCGCGAGCACCGCGTCCTTCAGGACCTGGTCGCGCGTCTTTTTCAGCTTATGGGCCAGGTGGATGTCGGAGGTCGCAATGAACGTGTGGATGCGCGGCTTCCGCGCGCCGCGGATCGCCTCCCAGGTCCTGTCGATGTCGCCGGCCATGGCGCGCGAGAGTCCCGCCACCGAGGATCGCTCGAGGGCGCCCGCGATCATGCGGACCGCCTCGAAGTCGCCCGCCGAGGCGACAGGGAACCCGGCTTCGATCACGTCGACGTTCAGCCGCTCGAGCTGGCGCGCCATGCGCATCTTCTCTTCCACGTTCATGCTGCACCCGGGGGATTGCTCGCCGTCCCGGAGCGTCGTATCGAACACGATGATGCGGTCGTTCATTGCGCTGTTCTCCTCGTTAGAGTATTCGTCCTTCGACGTCGATCAGTTTTTTCACCCACACCATGAGCTCCTCGAATGCCGCCGGCGTCAGCGACTGCGCGCCGTCCGAAAACGCCTCTTCGGGCTTCGGGTGGACCTCGATGATCAGCCCGTCGGCGCCGGCGGCGACCGCGGCTTTCGCCAGGGGCGTCACGAGGCTCCTGACCCCGGTGCCGTGGCTGGGGTCGACGATGATCGGCAGGTGGCTCGTCTCGTGGACCGCGGGCACCGCCGAGAGATCGCAGGTGTTCCTCGTGTAGTCTTCGAACGTCCGGATCCCGCGCTCGCACAGGATCACCTCGTAGTTCCCCTGTGACATGATGTACTCGGCCGACAGGAGAAGGTCCTTCACGGTATTGGCCATCCCGCGCTTCAGGAGGACCGGCTTGCGGACCTTCCCGACCTCCTTGAGGAGCGCGAAATTCTGCATGTTCCGCGCGCCGATCTGCAGGATGTCGGCGTACTCCGCCACCAGGGGGACGTCCGTGGGGGTGATCACCTCCGTGATGATGAACAGGCCGGACTTTTCCCTTGCCTCGGCAAGGAGCCGCAGGCCCTCCTCCTCCAGCCCCTGGAAGCTGTAGGGGGAGCTCCTCGGCTTGAACGCCCCGCCCCGGAGAACTTTGGCGCCGGATTTCTTGACCGCATCGGCGACCGAGAGTATCTGCTCGCGGCTCTCCACGGAGCAGGGACCCGCCATGACGAGAAAATGGTTGTTCCCGATCGTGACCGACCCGGGGTCCCCCTGCTTCCCGAGCCGGATGACGGTCCGCTCCGGCTTCCAGTCCGTGCTCGCCAGCTTGTAGGGCTTGAGGATGGGGACGACGCTCTCAACCCCCGCGAGGACCTCCAGCGCCTGGAG
>DATJPH010000489.1:0-4580 GCA_035506475.1 Bacteroidota bacterium
CGGTAGATGTACATCCCCCCCCTGCTCAGCCCTTCGAGCACGGTTTTCTTTCCCAGCCCTGCCCCAGTAAGCGCGCGGTAGAACCGGTCCCAGATGCCGAGCGCCTCCTCGTTGCCGAAGAGCTCCGCGACATCACAGTAGGCGACATGGAACCCCCGCTCGAGGAGCGCGATCTCCGTCTGCGGCTCATGCCCCCAGAACCTTGCTCTCCTGATCCAGGGGGAGCCCCTGGCAGTCCGTTTCGGACAAACGATCCGCGCTTCACGGCCTTCGAACGTAAATGACCAGCATTCGTAGCCGTAGTAGCTGCTCCGTGCAGCCGTTCCGGAGGAGACCCGGGATACGTCGATACCGGGAACCTCCTCCGTCGTTATGATCTCCCCCAGGCGCCCGGCAATCAGCGCCGGGGCCACTGGGGAGGCGCAGGGGAGTCCAAATCCCTTCTCGTCATTGCCGAGAAAAAGGCTGTGGAGATCGACAACCTCGCAGCGCGCGCCATATGCCACAGACCGTATCCGCTGTATCGTCCCGACAAGGAGAAGGGAATCCGCCTGGTGCGACGCCGGAAACGAAGGAGGAGGCAGGAGGAGAATTATACGCGGCTTCGACGAAAGAGCCCCCAGGCCGGTCACAACATGCGCAAGCGCATCGCTTGTCAGGGAGCCGGGCTTCCCTCGCGTCAGGCTGCTGTCGACATCTCCCGGAGCGACAAGGACGATGTCCGGTTTCCATGCTCCGAGAGCGGTGCCGCGGGGGTCAACGTTCCCCTGCATTTCGCCCTGCTCCGGGACCATGAGCGGGAAGCTCCTGACTTCATAACCCTCGCCGAGGAGCCTGGCGAGCTCCCGCGGATACGACCCGTCTCGGGTCGCCGGGAGAGGGGGTGTTGACTCCGATCCCCGTTCAAGGCACGCAACCCGGAGCGGGTGCACGGGCATTGCCGATCCGCCGCAAAGTGCATTGAGCGTGCACAGGAGCAGTGCCGGTATTGATCCGCGTGCCGTCATGATGTCGTTCTTTTTTTCCTCCCCCGGGCGGCAGGACGCCATCCATAGATATCCATCGATACCCGCCCCCGCTTGAAGTAGACCCCCTCCCTGTTCAGGAGGCGCTCCTGTTCTTCCCCCCGCGTCCCGGGAAGCGAAATCCTCCCGGCAGCATTGATGACGCGGTGCCATGGGATATCCAGTCCCCCGGGAATATTGTGGAGAGCATATCCGGCCAGCCTTGGCTGCATGGGGAATCCGCTCACGCGCGCGATCGTCCCGTAGGAAGCGACCTTCCCCTCCGGAATGCGGGAGACCGTTTTCCAGATCCTCACGTACGTATCATTCACTTTTTTTTGTTTCACGATTCAGCGGCAGAAGCTCAGGCTCTATACAGGAGGGGATTCAACGGGCCGGACGCCTCCTCTCCCGGCCGGCACCCGGCGAGGAACACGTTCATATCGGCTTTTCGGAACTCGTTGTCCGGCTCGGCGACTTTTGTCCCGTCGGCAAAGTAGATGACCGTCAGGACCTTCCGGACGCGAGCGCTGGTGTTGGGATGAGCGGAATGGACGGTCCAGCCCGCGTGAAACGTCGCGTCCCCCGCATGGAGATCATCGCTCTGAAGCTCCCAGCCCCGCCCTGCGACGACGCGGTCGAGTATCCGGTGCGACTCCTCCGAGATCGAGCTGTCGAGTATCAGCCCCTCCCGGTGCGAACCGCCTGCGAAAATCATCGTGCCCATCCCGCGCGTCAGGTCCACGAGCGGCATCCACATTGTCACCGTGTGTACGGTCCCGAGCGGCCAGTAGAACTGGTCCTGGTGCCATGGCGTGGGTTTTCCCCCCGCAGGTTTGTACAGCGCCTGGTCGTGGTAAAGGCGGACACCCCGGACACCCATCAGCGCGGCGGCGACGCGTGCGAACCGCTCCGCACAGACGAACGCCTTCACCGCATCACTCAGGCGCCATACATTTGTCACCTGGGCAAAGAGGCTGCTGTAGTCGTCGATCCGCCCCTGCGCGTCGTTCCTGACGGCCACCTCCTCCATGACGCGGTCGATCGCCGGAAGAACGGCGTCCACCTCCTGCGGCCGGGCGAGGGAGCGGAGCGTGATGTGCCCCCTCTCCCTGTACGAGGCAATCTGACTGTCGGTGAGCGGATACCCGGGATCCGTATCGGGCGTCTCTGTCATGCTGGCCACGGGGCTCGTTGAAGTTGACGCGCAATATCGGGATTCCGAAAGCGATTCGCAACCGTTGAACAACGCCGGGATACTGCGTACATTCAGGACATTCCTCACACGGGAGCCGTCCATGCAGATTACAGCCATCGATCTTCTGGTGATTGCCCTCTACTTCGCGTTCAATGTCGGGGTCGCCCTGTACCTCCGCAGGCGCGCAACGCAGAGCGTCACCGACTTCTTCGTGTCCGGGCGCAACGTCAGCTGGTGGCTGGCCGGGACGTCGATGGTCGCGACGACATTCGCCGCGGACACTCCCCTTGTCGTCACGGGGCTCGTCGCACGGAACGGGATCGCGGGAAACTGGATCTGGTGGAGCATGGTCTTCAGCGGGATGCTCACCGTGTTCTTCTACGCGAAGCTCTGGCGCCGGGCCGGGGTCCTCACCGATGTCGAGTTCGCCGAGATCAGGTACAGCGGAAGGCCGGCGGTCTTCCTCAGGGGATTCCGGGCCGCCTATCTCGGGCTCCCGATCAACCTCATCATCATGGGGTGGGTGAACCTTGCCATCGTCAAGATCCTTGTTCTCGTCCTCGGGGTGACGAAGGTCGAAGCGCTTGTGATCGCGCTCGCGATCATGGCGCTCACGGCGTCGATCTCGACGCTCTCGGGACTCTGGGGGGTCCTCTGGACCGACCTCTTCCAGTTCTTTCTCAAGATGGGGATGGTGATACTTCTTGCGGTGTTCGCCGTCGACGCATCGGGCGGGATGGGATCACTCGTGGCGCAGCTTCACGCGATCGACAGGACGAGAACGGGGGGATCGGTGCTCTCGCTCGTGCCGGACCTGAACTCCGCGTGGATGCCGATGATCACGTTCTTCGTCTACCTCGCCGTCAACTGGTGGGCGTCATGGTACCCGGGCGCTGAGCCCGGGGGGGGCGGATATGTCGCGCAGCGGATCTTCTGCGCAAAGAACGAGAAACATTCACTCCTGGCGACGCTCTGGTTCAACGTGGCCCACTACGCGCTCCGCCCGTGGCCGTGGATCATCGTCGGCCTCGTGGCCGTCGTCCGGTTCCAGAACGATCCCTCCTTCGCCGCCGATCCGGAGTCGGGCTACGTCAGGATCATGATCAGCGACCTCCCCCCCTACCTTCGCGGCCTGATGCTCGCGGCGTTCGCCGCCGCGTACATGTCGACGATCGGCACGCAGTTCAACTGGGGCGCAAGCTACCTCGTCAACGACCTGTACAGGCGCTTCATGGTCCGCGCCGCCCCGGAGCGGCACTACGTGAAGGCCTCGCAGGCCGTCACGGTCCTCCTGATGGTCCTGTCGGCGCTCGTCACATTGTCCATGGACTCGATCGCCGGCGCATGGAAGCTGCTCATGGCGCTCGGCGCGGGGACCGGGCTTGTCTATATTCTCCGCTGGTTCTGGTGGCGGATCAACGCCTGGAGCGAAATCTCCGCGATGGCCGCGGCGTTTGTCACGTCGCTCGTCCTCACGTTCGGGTTCCGGCTTGATGATGGAAAGCCGGAGGAGTTTGCCTGGCTCCTCCTTATTACCGTCGGCGTGACGACGGCCGTGTGGCTGTCCGTCACGTTCCTGACGAGGCCGGAATCGAAGGAGACGCTCCTTGCATTTTACCGGAGGGTCCGGCCGAACCCCGCGATGTGGGGGCCGATCGCCGCGGAGGCAACCGACGTGGAGGGGCAGCACGACGGATTGTTCAACCTCGGGAACTGGGCATCGGGATGCGTCATGATCTACGGGTTCCTCTTCGGGGCGGGAAAGATGCTCCTGGGAGACCCGGTCACGGGCGGTGTGTTCCTTGCCGGGGGCGCCGCCGCGGGGTGGATCATCTACAGGAACATGGACCGGCGCGGATGGAAGGAACTCCAATAATACTCGCGCCGGAGCCATGACACCCCGTGAACGGATGGCAGCGGCGATGGGTCTCGGCGTGCCCGATCGAACCCCGGTCATGTGCCAGTTCAGCGTGGGCCACATGCTCAGGCAGCTCCGCGTATCAGGCGCAGAGTTCTGGCATGACCCCTCGGTCTACCTGGACGGCCTGTTCCGGATGAGGGAGATGTACGACTTCGACGGCATACTCGTCAGCCTGCACGGGCATGATCCCCTCTGGCGATCGCGTGTCGCCTCGCGCGCGGAGCGTCACGGCTGCGAGGTGATAGAGTGGAAGGACGGATCGTCGACTGAATACCCGGGGGACGATCTCCCCCGGCATCACCCCGGAGGCGCCCTCCCCCCCGCGGGGGACTACATCCCCGTCTCACAGGGGCTCAGGTTCGCCATCCATCCGGACCATCGTTTCGACGTTCTCGCCGAAGCCGTCAGGAGATCGGCGGGGAGGTATTCGGTCCACGGGGAGGTCACGTCGCCGTTT
>DATJPH010000490.1:0-2831 GCA_035506475.1 Bacteroidota bacterium
CGCCTGTCCGACCTGCTGGCTCAGGTCTGATCCCGCTATGAACACCTCCTCGACGACCTCGGCGAACCGGTCCCGCGTCTGCTGGTTGAGCCTGCGGCTCTGGAGCGAATATTCCCACAGTTTGTTCAGGTAGAGCGTGAGGTCCCGCACCGCGCCGGGGTCTTCGAAGAGCGGGATGAGCCTGACGGCCGGCATATCGATCCCGGGATGGTCCCTCAGGACGTGCTCGCGCCTGGCGCGGAGTTTCCTGTCGAGCTCGATCACCGCCTCGGGCTTGGTCGACATGCTCACCTGGAGAGAGAGGACCATCCCCGGATTTCCGTAGCGGGCCCCGATCTCGTTGATTTCGCTGATATTGAACACCGTCGTGTCGACGGCAAACGGATCCTGGGCCGTCACCATGCTCTGGTGGATTCTCGGCGTGATCGCGAACCGCTGCAGCAGATCCCTGTAGAGCACGGTCTGCCGGAGGAGGTCCGGTGAGGCCGTCGTGCGGACGAGGGCGCCGATGTGCGCATGCAGCTCCTTGCGCAGGCGCTTGTTGAGTGAGAAGTAGTACTCGAGCCCTTCGCGCCTCTTGCGCCGGAGCTCCATCATATGCCGTTCCAGGCGGTCGTTGTGGTACCAGAGCGACGTCACGGGGTCGCGGGCAAGATGCAGTGCCATGCCGACGCGCCGCAGCCTTCCCGGGCTGGACTGGAACGGGAGTATCCCCCTGTACCGCCGTTCGAGCTGGTGTGTCAGCGTCGTGATATCTCTCAGAAGCTCGACGAACCGTCGTGTCTTCCCCGGCAGCCGCTCGATCTCCGCGAGGAGTTCCGGACGGATCCTGGCGCCGCTTCCCGCGGCCGCGAGCCCCAGGAGGATCTGCGACATCCGCTCGACGTTTCTCAGGAGAACGCTCGCCCCGAGCTGGTGTCCCTGGCCGGAGGGGCGGTTGGAACCGTCCCAGTCGCCCCAGAACGAGAGGAACGTCTTCTGAAGCCCTGCGCCCTGGATCTCGGCGAAGAGCTCTGCGCTCACATGGGCATCGAGATCCAGGAGAACCTCGTCTGATTCGTCGGCGGAGCTTATTGCCACGTTCAGACCGAGGTGTTCGTCGACGAGTTCACGGGCGGCCGCAGCAAGATGCTCATCCGGCGGCATCACACCCCGGGCGAGCGATGCGAGGATCTTCTCGAACGCGGCTTCCGCGCGGAGCGAGTACATCTGCGTGGGGTGGACGGTCCTGTCGTAGAGCCGGAGACGGAACGCTTCTTCGCGCCGGGGGAGACTCTCTTTCGAGAATTCCCGCTCCAGTGTTCCCTCAAGCGCTCTCCCGTTGTCGGCGCGCGCCGCCGCCAGGAGCTCCCCCGTAATCATCGTCCGGTCGAAAAACCGACGCCGGTAGACGGCGAGCCGCCCGGGGAGATACTCCTCCAACAGGATCTGTCGCCCCTTGCCTGCCAGGAGATCCCCCGCGGGAGAACGGACCGCGTGGGCGACGCGCCCCGCTGCAAGATCCCGTATCCGGCGTTCGACCGCCTGCCACGCGGCCGTCGCGGCATCCGGGACGACGAGTTGCCGCAGCAGGGGGAACCGCTTCCTGCTGTACTGCGAGGCTTCCTCCCCGATGACGCGGTTCAGATCGATGAGGACGCGCCTGGTCTTGCCCAGGAGCACCCCCGCGCCGTCGGTCCCTCCAAGCGTCAGGCGGAACGCCTTCCGTCCCGCATCAAACCCCTTTTCCGTCCGTGCGAACGTCGAGAGAGGGACAAGCCCGATCCCCTGCCTTGCAAGGCCCGCGGCGACCCAGTCGAGCGAGAGCCCCGGGGGGAGTTTGCCGATCACCATCAGGGGGTACATGCTTCCCGTGGGCCGGACGATCTCGATGGCGAAGGGATTCCTGTCGGCGGGGAGGTTGCGGGCGGCGGCCTCGAGGGCCTCCATCCGCTCGAAGAATATCGTGTTCCTGAGCCGCCAGTATGCGCGCGCCGTCTCGATGGAATTCCGGTAGAAAAGATATGCCAGGAGGATGGCGCCGCTGTTCGCTTTCACGGGACTGATGACTTCCCTGAACCGCCCGAGGAGCGGGAGATCCCTGATCTCGATCACGGAAAGACGGGCCCCGGCCAGGCAGTCGGTCTTGGAAAGGGAGTGAACGGTGATGAGACGGTTTGCCTGGGACGAGCTGATCCTTCCGGCGGCGGTAAGTCCGTCGGCGATCTGGCGCAGCGTCGGAATCTCGGGGAGATCCCCGACGGGTGCCACGTTCTGGTACGACAGATCGTCGATGACGGTGATCCCCCGCGAGAGGAGCTCGCGGAGAAGTTCGCGCACGGCCGGGATCGCGAACACCCGTCCGGTCGCGTTGTGCGGATTGTTCAGGACCACGGCGCCGTGAGCCGCCCAGTGCGGATCGTCTCTGATTTTTGCGAGCACGCACTCGAGGATCGCCCCGCCGTCGAGATCGAACTCCGGCGTCAGCGGCACGGCCTGCACGGACGGGAAACAGTGTTCGTATGTCCAGCTCAGGTCGGGGATGACGGCTTCCCTGATGCCGCAGTGGAATCCGAGCAGGCTCAGTGCGGTTCTTGCAGAGCCGCTGACGACCGTGCAGCACGGAATGTCGTACTCGGGATGGTGACGGAGAAACGCCCGGAGAAAGCTCTTCCGCAGGTCCGCAAGCCATTCCGCGTCGTCCAGGCTCTCGCGCATGTCGTGAAGCAGCGACAGGGCACCGACGTCCGCAAACCTGTCCACCGCCTCGAGCGGGGCGCGGTGCCGCGTCCGCTCGATGAGGGCCGAAGTACGCTTCTCCAGGAGCAAAGATACCGAGTCAATGAGCCCCT
>DATJPH010000491.1:0-3285 GCA_035506475.1 Bacteroidota bacterium
CTGGAGATCATGGACAAGCTCCGGGGGCACACCTCGGGACTGGCGATCCCCGCGTTTGTCATCGACGCGCCGGGGGGGGGCGGGAAGATCCCTCTCCTGCCGCAGTATGTCCTCGGGCGGAACGGGAACCAGATCATCCTCCGGAACTACAAGTACGATATCTTCACCTATCCCGACGTCGAAGACGAGGCGAAGGCCCCCGCGCCGGGGGTGGAGAAGCGGTTCTCGCGGAAGAAGACGCGCGCCCCGAAGGTCTATCAGCCCGACAAGGTACAGATCTAGCGCGGCCTCCCCCTCATGCTGCATGAAACGGAAGAGCCCGCCGGGTGACCCCGGCGGGCTCGACTCTCTTTTCCCCTCCCCCTGTTACCTGATTCTCCCCGCGAACAGCTGGAGCAGCTTGTCGATCGGGAAGGGCTTCTGCAGGAGCAGGTCGCAGTCCTGCCTGCACTCGGCCTTGACCTGCGTGAGGTCGTCGACCCCGGTGAGGAATATGAACGGCGTGTTTTTGTATCCCTGGTGCTCGCGGAGCTTCTGGTGAAACTCGATGCCGTTCATCTCCGGCATCTTCACGTCGGAAACGACCACGTCGATCTGCTGGCGATCAAGAAGCGAGAGTGCTTCCCTGCCGTTCTGTGCTATGGTGATCGAGTGACCGAGACTTTTCATCACTTCCTGGAGCATCTCCAGGTATGCAGGCTCATCTTCGACCGCGAGGATTCTCATCAGGACCTCCGTGGAGCATATAGGGTGTGCCGCAGCGATCACTTCAAGATACGTCTCCCGGTCCGCCTTGTCAAGCACGGGGGCGTTGCCTCTCGGGGGCCTTTTGCGTAAATTTCTACGATGCGCATCGCCGACGACACGATCGAAGAGGTGCGGAGGGCGTCAGACATTGTGGACGTCATTTCGCAGTACCTCCAGCTCCGGAAGCGGGGAAGGAATTACCTCGGCCTCTGTCCGTTTCACCAGGAGAAGACGCCGTCGTTCAACGTCAGCCCGGACAAACAGATGTACCACTGCTTCGGGTGCGGCGTCGGGGGGAACGTGTTCACCTTCATCATGGAACACGAGAAGGTGTCGTTCGTTGAAGCGGTGCGGACGCTGGCGACAAGGGCGGGGATCACGCTCCCGGCGGAAGGGGCCAGCGGGAGGGGGGAGTCGACGGAGCACGAGGGGCTCTACGACGCGTGCAAGACCGCCGGTCTCTACTACTACGACACGCTTGTGCATACCGTCGAGGGGAAGCTCGCCCTGGAATACTTCCGGCACCGCGGGTTCACCGATGCGACGATAACGAAATTCGGTCTCGGCTATTCAAAACACGCCTGGGACGGGCTCCTGCAGCATGCCGCCGGGTTGAAGCTCGACCCTGCAACGTTCGAGAAAGCCGGCCTCCTCCTGAGGCGGGAGGACGGGACCTACTACGACAGGTTCCGCGGGCGTGCGATGTTCCCGATATTCTCCCCCTCCGGTCGTCCGGTCGGCTTCGGCGCGCGCAGGATGCGCGAGGACGACCAGATGGGAAAGTACATCAATTCCCCCGAGACCCCGATCTACGTCAAGAGCAGGAGCCTGTACGGCCTCTTCCACTCGAAGGAGGCGATCCGGGCGCAGGAATTCGCCGTGCTCGTCGAAGGGTACGCGGACCTCATCTCCGTGTTCCAGGCCGGCGTGGAGAACATCGTGGCCTCCAGCGGGACGGCGCTCACCGAGGAGCAGATCCAGCTCATCGGCCGCTACGCAAAGCGGATCACGCTCGTCTACGACGCCGATTCCGCCGGGTCCAAGGCCGCGATGCGGGGGGTCGACCTCATTATCGAGAACGGACTCGACGTGAGCGTGGCGACGCTCCCGGAGGGAGAGGACCCGGATTCGTTCGTGAAGAAGAACGGGGGGGACGCCTTCCGCAAGCGCCTTGCCGAAGCGGTGTCGTTCCTGGACTTCAAGGCGTCCGCCTTCCGTGACCAGGGGCTCCTGGCCACGCCGGAAGGGAAGACGCGGGCGGTTCGCTCGATCGTCGAGACGATCGCAAAGATGAAGGATGAGATCAAGCGCAATTTCTACATCGCCAGCGTCGCCGAGAAGTACGGCGTGTACGAGTCCCTCCTGTTCCGCGAGCTGGAGAACATCCTCGGGCGTGAGCGCTCGCGCGCGGCCTACCAGCACCGGGCGCCCGTGCCGCCCCCCCCGGCCTCTGGCGGTCTCCCCATGTCCGCTGTCCGCTCGGGACTTACCCCCCCCGAACGGGACCTCCTGAAGGTGATGCTCGACGTGGGCCCGGCGATGATCTCCTTCGTGACCCAGCACATTCCCCCGTCTTCGTTCGCCGACCCGCTGGCCCGGCGGGCGGCGGAGCTGATCGTCGAGCATGCCGCACAGGGGGGGGCGTGGGACGTCCCCTCGCTCCTGGACCGGGCGGAAGATCCTTCGCTCAGAAAATTCATTGCCGATATCGTCTTCAACAAGTACGAGCTGAGCAGGGGATGGTCCGCGCTGGATGACCCTGATCCGTGGCTGATCGCGGAGAGCAGCATTCTCCGCGTCAAAGAGAGCGCTCTCGACGGGCTCATCGCCGGAAACCATGCGCGGATGAAAGAGGCCGAACGCGACGGGGCCGACCTGACCCCGTTCCGCGAGGCGCACCAGCGGCTCCAGAACGAGAAGAAAGAGCTGAAGAAGACGCGGCTCATCGACCTCCCCGGCAGGGGATGAGGGGGCCGTTCTTTGCAATTGAGGTCCCGCGGGGCTATATTGGCGTCATGTGCATGGTTGCCCGAGAGACCGCCCGTTGAACGAACCTTCCCGCATTCTCGTCGTCCGCACCGACAGGCTGGGCGACGTCATCCTCACACTCCCCGTGTTCAATGCCCTGCGCCGCCGCTACCCTGCGGCGCGCCTCGTGTTCCTGGCCGGACGGTACGCCGGGGAGATCGCCGAGGGGTACGGCCCGGTGGACGAAATCCTCTGGTACGACGATGCGGCGGGCCCCGTGCCGTTTTTCGCCATGCGGGCCCGGCTCAGATCCGCGCACTTCGACGCTGCGGTGATCGTTCACCCCACGCTGAGGCTTGCCCTGCTCGCGTTTCTCTCCGGCATCCCCGTGCGTGTCGGGACAGGGTATCGCTACTATTCGCTCCTGTTCAACCGGAGAGTGTTCGCCCACAGGAAAACGGCGGAGAGGCACGAAGCAGAATACAACATGGGCCTGCTCGCACCGCTGGGATGCGAGGGTGCCCCGGTGCGTCCGCTCGATGTACCGATCCATATCCCGGAGGATGCGCG
>DATJPH010000492.1:0-3614 GCA_035506475.1 Bacteroidota bacterium
GGGATATCCGCCTCCCCCTTCTCCGCCGAGCAGAGGTAGAGGGCATTCATCAGGTAGTGGGCGTGTGCGTTGTTCGCGGGGCTGTCCAGTATCCAATCCTTCCCGACACGCATCTTCCCCGCCCATTCGTTCCGCCCGTAGTAGGTTTCGCTTCGAGGCCAGCCGCACATGAGCGAGAGCGACCTTACACTCCCGAGTCTACCGTCGCACACGCGTGCCTTGAGTTCCTGTATGGAGCGGCTGTACATATGCTGATAGCCGATGGCGATCCGGCGCCCGGTCTCCTTTTTTGCCGCGATCAGGGCGTCGACCTCCTGTACGGTCGCCGCGACGGGCTTTTCGCAGTACACGTCCAGCCCTGCGCGCATCGCGGCGATGCTCACGGGAACGTGCATGTTGATGCCGACGGGGACCGTCAGGACGTCAGCGCTGCCGGCGGCCCCGGCGATAAACTCGTCGACGCTCTTATACAGCGTGCAGTGCTGCGCGAGGAGATCCCCGACAAGGTCCGGACGCTGCTCCCTGTCGCTCTCAAGGGCGACGACCCCGACGAGCCTCGCGAGGCCTTCTTTCGCAAGCCAGCCGACGGCCTTCATATGCACGAGGCCGTAACCGCCGAGTCCGACAACCGCAAAACGGACGGGATCCATCACTGTTGGCCTGTCACCGGATGAGGCCGAGTTTCTTTTCCGCATCGGGCCCCGCCTCTTCCACGCTCAGGTGCTTCCTGTCAAGCCTGCCGAAGCGCACATCGGGGATTTTGCCGACCGGATTATGATGATACCTGTCGACGCCGCGGCAGAGGTACGTTGTGAAGTACGGGTTGACGCTCAGGTCGCACTTGACGATCGTGCTCGAATACCTGATCGTCAGCCCTGCCCGACGGCGCGCCGAGTGGTTTGCGAGGGATCCGTGGACGATCTTGTCGTCGTGGATCGAGACCTGTCCCGCGCGAAGGTTGAGGGAGACCGCGGCATCCTCGCGATACTGGCCTTCCTCGCATTCCAGCGTCAGGACGGAGTCCGTGTCCGACGATCGGGAGTGTTTCAGAAGCCCGGCCTTGTGGGAGCCGGGTATGACGCGCATCGCCGCGTTGGACTCGTCCACGTCCTCGAAGGCAACCCAGACTGTCGCCGAGATCTTGGGCTCAAGCGGCCAGTAGTAGGTATCCTGGTGCCATCCGACTGTCGACGCGCTGTGAGGCGGCTTGATGAAGAAATTGGAGCCCCAGAGGTAGAAATCCGGGCCAAGGATGTCCTCCACGAAGTCGAGAATCGTACTGTTCGTGCAGATGTCGTACAAGAAACGGCTTGTCTCGTGCCACTCGCGTATGTCTTTCGCATCCTCGCCGGGGCGAAGGAGCTTCAGAAGTTCGTTCAGACCGCTGTTGAGCTCCTTCACCCCCGCGGCATCGAATACGGGGGGCAACCCGATCAGGTAGCCGTTTTCGTCGTAGAATTTCCTCTGCGTGTCCGTCAGCCGCTTCCCCATGTTCCTCTGCGCTCCTCGTTTTGTGATACTAGCGGAACAGTCCGTATTTTTTGATATGCCTGTATGCCATGTACCCGACGGCCCCGAGCTGGACGGCTCCCAGCGCCGACTGCAACGGGCTCAATCTATCCCTCTGCATCTGGAGCCGGAGCGGAGACATGAGATCGGCGCGGGGCTCGAGGAATCCGCCGATGAACGGGCCGGCGGGCCCCGGATCGAACTTCGGGGGCGTCAGAGGAAGATCATGGAATGGAAGTTCTCTGCCGAGTGTCGACGGAAAGAGAAACGTGGCCCGCCCGAGCGAGAGCCCGGGGTCAATCAACACGATCCTGTTTGCGTATCCCGTGTCAGCCGTGACCGCCGGCCGATGTTCCTGTGCATTCGCCGCCAGGACGAAGATACAGAGCGCGAGGATTCCAGAACTCCGGTATTGCATGTGTGAATGTACGCCGGGAACTGAGGATAATCAAGCACGGACTTTGCCGGATTGCTTCGCTCCGCTCGCAATGACAGGGTGGACAGTGTGCGTCACTGAAGAGCAAGGACTACGACGGAACAGGGAGAGAGCCGGACGCGGAGAGTTCCGCCTTCGAGCCTGGCTCCGTTGAATACCGCCGGCTTCACGCGGTCGGGGTCGTCGAACGTATTGTGATCCCGGACGTTCCCGGACACGAGTACCCGTCCGCTCACCGATGAGCAATGTTCGCCGCGGAGGTCGACGACAACGTCCTGCGCTTTGCCCGGATCGATGTTCACGAGAGAGATATGCGTGACGCCGTTCCCGTCACGGGAGGCGGACACGGAGACCGCGGGGAGAGACTTCTCCCCCATCGCGAAAAGCCCCGCGCGGATGCTCACGGGGAGGAGGACCGCATCCTGGTGCACAGCGTACATCTCCATGACATGGTACGTGGGCGTCACGATCATGCGCGGTCCGTCCGTCAGGACCACAGCCTGCAGAACGTTCACCGTCTGGGCGAGCGTCGCCATCCGGACCCGGTCGCAGTGGTTGTTCAATATGTTCAGCGTCACGCCGGCGATCATCGCGTCGCGCATCGTGTTCTGCTGGTACAGGAATGCGGGGTTCGTCCCGGGCTCCACGTCATACCACCCCCCCCACTCGTCGACGACAAGGGCGATCTTCTTGTCAGGGTCATACACGTTCATTATCGTCGAGTGGCGCGTCACGAGTTCTTCCATCTGGAGCGCGCGGGTCATCGTGTCAAAGTATTCCGCGTCAGTGAATTCCGTGGCCGAGCTTTTGTGACTCCAGTTGACCGCGTAATGGTGAAGCGCGAGCCCCTCGATCAACCCCTGCGGGATGTCGCGCATGAGTACTTCCGTCCAGTGGTAGTCTCCTGAGCCCGCGCCCGAGGCAATCCGGAATATGGGGCTTTTTCCCCAGGCAGCCGGGATGAACGTCGCGAACGTCCTGTACATGTTGACGTAGTATTCCGCGGTCATGCTCCCCCCGCACCCCCAAGCTTCGTTCCCCACCCCCCAGAACCGGACATTCCAGGGATTCTCCCTCCCGTTCTCCTTCCGGAGGGCGGACATCGGGCTGACACCCCCGAAATTCGTGTATTGCACCCACTGAGCGAAATCCTGGACCGAGCCGCTTCCCACGTTTCCCGTAATGTACGGCTGCGCGCCGATCTGCTCGCAGAGGTCGAGAAACTCATGCGTGCCGAAGCTGTTGTCCTCGGTGACGCCCCCCCACCAGCTGTTGACCATCACGGGCCGCTTCTCCCGCGGGCCGATCCCGTCTTTCCAGTGGTAGGTGTCGGCGAAACATCCGCCGGGCCACCGTAGCACGGGAGCCTTCAGTTTCCTGAGCGCCGCTACGACGTCGTTCCGTATCCCCCTCGTATTGGGGATTGTCGTGTTCCCCACACCCACGAAGTATCCGCCGTAGATGCACCTCCCGAGGTGCTCGGAGAAGTGACCGTAAATATTCCTGTTGATGGTATCCTTTGCAAGATCGGCGTTGACGACGACGAGGTTCTGGCCCGCGGCCGGAACCGTGACAAGCATGGCAAGAAGACCGGCCAGCAGAACGCAGGCATTGAGCGTACGTCGGGAAGGAGGTCGCATGGAAGTTACCTGTTTGTGAACATGAGCTG
>DATJPH010000493.1:0-5234 GCA_035506475.1 Bacteroidota bacterium
ACGGACCCGTCGACCTGTCCGCAGATCCCCCGGATGAGCTTTCCTCCCATTTCCTCCATCGGCGCGACGATGACGTCGCACGTGGAGGTGCCCATGATCTTCGTCATCATGTAGGGGGCAATCCCTCCGCCCACCGCTCCCATGTGCGCATCGAAGGCACCGATTCCCACGCGCACAGAATCAGGGAGCCCGAGGCGGGCCGACCATTCCTCCGAGAGGAACCCGGCCTGAACGTCGCTGGTCTCGGTGCGCGTGTACAGGCGTCCCCTGAGCCCCGCAAGAAGGGGATCGAGCCTGACGAGGAAGTCCTCCGAGGGGAGACCGCCGAACGATTCATGCCACATCGCCTTGTGCCCCGCCGCGCAGCGGCTCCTCATGATTGCCCGCGCATCCTTCACGCCGGTGAGCAGGGCGGTAAACCAGTCGCAGTGTTCCGCCCAGCTGTACGCGGCGGCGCGGACGGCGGGGTCTCCCCGGAGCACGTGAAGGATCTTCGCCCAGAACCATTCGGAGGAGTAGACTCCTCCTTCGAACTTCGTGAAGTCCGTTCCGCCCCACGAACGGGCGAGGCGGTTGATCTCCCCCGCCTCCCGCACCGCGGTGTGATCCTTCCAGAGGACGAACATCGCGTTCGGGTTCTCTTCGAACCCCGCCGTGAGGGCAAGCGGCGTGCCGGTCCGGTCGACTGCCGAAGGGGTCGAACCGGTCGTGTCGACCGAGATCGCCCTGATCCGCGGGGCGGTCCCCCCCGGCGCCCGGGAGAGGGCCTGTCGCATCGAATCCTCGAACGCCTCGATGTAGTCGAGCGGATGCTGCCGGAACCGGTTTTCGGCGGCGTTGCAGAAGAGCCCCTCGGACCACCGCCGGTACGGGGAGACGCCGCCCGCTATCTCGGAACCGTCGGCCGCGTTGATGATAACGGAGCGGACCGAGTCGGTCCCGAAATCGACGCCGCAGACGTATGCGTCGTTCGTCACGGCTTTTTCCCTCCCTGCAGGAACGTCTTCACGTTTGCCTTTGTGATGACAAGCGTCCCCGTGTCGATCGAATTGGGGAGGGGAACGATGCCGGCCTCGCGCCAGTTGTCCACGAGCCGGATGTTGTTGTGGCGGAGATCGTACAGGAGCTGGACCCCCATATACGCCATCGTGTACGTCCGCTGCGCGATCGAAGCTTCGATAAGCCCCTCCCGGACATACTGCAGGGTCGTCTCGTTCTTGTCCATGGCGATGATCTTCACGGCCCCGCCTTTCCCCACCTCGTTGACCGCCACGGCACAGCCCTCGCCGCCGGCAGCGTCGACGCACGCGAACCCGGCAAGGTCGGGATATGCCTGGAGTATCGACCGTGCGACTTTTTCGGCCTCCGCCGAGAGCGCCTGATCGTTCCCGGTCTTGACGATGGTGATGCCTGGATACCGCGCAAGGGCGTCGCGGCATCCGCGCGCACGTCCCTCCAGGTTCGACTGACCCGGGATCATCAGGAGGGCGACCTCCCCCTTGCCCCCGACAGCCTTTGCCAGGAGCTCCCCGGTCCGAAATCCGGCATTGTAGTTGTCCGTCCCGATATACGTATAGCGTTTGCTCCCGGGGTCGTCGGTATCCACACAGATGACCGGAACGCCGCTTTCCACCGCGCGGTTGATCATCGGACGGAGAGCGTCGGAGGCCGGGGCGATCAGTATCCCCGCGGGCCTCCGGGCCAGGACCTGTTCAAACTCGGCGACCTGCATGTTCGGATCGCTCCCTGTCGGTCCGCGGAGGTCCGAGAGAACGCCAAGGAGACGCGCCTTGTCCTCCAGCCCGTGCCTGGAATCGACCCAGTAGGGGTTGCCGACCGAGACGCCGATGAAGACGTATACCTCGTCCGCCGACGGTGAGGTCCCGGCGGCCGTTTCCTTCCCCGAGGGTGATCCCCAGGGGCGGAAAATCAGAAGGGCGGCGACGGCGACGACGAGAACGACATTCAGTCCCCTCTCCATGCGCTTTGACCTCGTTGTTGTGAGAAGCATCAGGACCCGCCGCGCCCGTTCGCGGGTGAGCTGGTCGAGCATAACGGCAATGATCAGGATCGTGCCCGAGACGATCCCCTCCGCGTAAAAGGAAATCCTGAGAAAACCGAGGCCGCTGGTGATGATGCTTGTCAGCAGAAGCCCGAGAAACGTGCCGAATATCGTCCCCTTCCCGCCGGAGAGGCTCGCCCCCCCCACGACGACCGCGGCGATGATCCGGAGCTCCGCCCCGCTCCCGGCGATCGGCGAGGCCGATCCGGTCTTTGCCGCGGCGATAACGCCGCTCAGGGCAGAGAGGGCTCCGGTGAAGACGTACATCCAGATACGAACGCGGTCAACGTTGATGCCGGAAAGCTTGGCGGCTTCCTCGTTTCCCCCCACGTAATAGACCTGTCTCAGGAACCGGGATTTCCTGAGGAGGACGTCGGCGATGACAAGGAACACGAGCATGATGATGACCGGATAGAATATCCCGGCGACCTTTCCCTGCCCCAGCAGGGCGAATCCGGGGGGGAAGCCCGTGATCGAGGCTCCCTGCGTGGCCAGAAGGACGATCCCCCGGATGATCGTCATTGACCCGAGCGTCGTCACGAACGGGTTTACACGGACCTTCGTGATGACAAGCCCGTTAAAGAGCCCGATGCCGACCCCGGCCAGGACGCTCGCACCGATCGCGGGAATCACCCCCCAGCCGCTCTGCAGCAGGAGCCCGACGATCAGACCCCCGAACGCGAATGTCGATCCGACGGCGAGGTCGAACCCCCCCGTGATGATGACGAACGTCATGCCGATGGCGACGAGGCTGTCGAGGGACATCCCCAGGAGCACCGCCTCCAGGTTGGCGAACGACACAAACCTCCCGGCGCCTCCCGGCTGCATGAGGGAGAACCCCGCCGCCGTCAGCAGGACGGCAAGAAAGATGACGAACTCGCGAATCCTCAACAGCCGTGGTATCACGGGGCAGCCGGTTCGTGTGTGTGTTCGAACATACGCGCGACGATCGAGTCTTCGTTCATCCCCCCACCGACTTCTCCCGTCATCCGGCCGCCGCGGAAGACTACGACCCTGTCGCTCAGCCCAATGATCTCCTGAAGCTCGGAGGAGACGAGAATGACCGCGCCGCCCCGGTCGGCGAATGCGCGGAGCTGCGCATAGATCTCGATCTTCGATCCGATATCGATCCCGCGCGTCGGTTCGTCGACGATGAGGACCGCAGGATTCGCCGCGAGGCATTTGGCAAGGACGACCTTCTGCTGGTTTCCCCCGCTGAGAGATCCCGCTTCCTGTTCTATGGAACTCACCCTTATCGAGAGCCTCTCCACCATCTGCCGTGCCAGCGCGCTCTCCTTTGCGGACGACATGAGGAGTGCCCCGCTGCACGAACGGAGGGAAGCGGCGCCGACGTTCATCGCGACGCTCTCCCCGAGGAACAGCCCGTGGAGACGGCGGTCCTCCGGGGCATACATGATCCCCTCGCGGATGGCATCGGCGGGTGTCCCGATACGCACCGGCCGCCCCTCGCGGAGGACTTCGCCCGAATCCTTCGGGGAGTACCCGAAGAGGGCCTGCATCACCTCCGTCCGTCCGGCGCCGGTCAGACCCGCCAGGCCGAGGATCTCCCCCCCGTGCACGGTGAGCGCGACGTCGCGGAACAACGCCCCGGAGGAAAAACCGGTGAACGAGAGCTTCGGGGGCCCCGCCTTCTTCCCCTTCGGCGGGAAGACCTGGCTGATCTCGCGGCCCACCATCGCCCGGATGACATCGGCCTGTGCCGTCGCGCCCCTGGCGCTCGTCATGATCTGTTCCCCGTCCCGGAACACCGTGATCCTGTCCGCGACGCGGAATACCTCGTTCAGCTTGTGCGATACGAATATGATCCCCGCGCCGTTCTCCCTGAGGCGGCCGAGGAGGTCGAAGAGTTTCTCCGATTCCCTGTCATCGAGGGACGAGGTGGGCTCATCGAGTATGAGGACCCTGGCGTTGACGGAAACCGCCTTGACGATTTCGACGATCTGGCGCTGCGCAACGGTGAGATCCCCGACCCTGTCGCGCGGATCGAGCTGCACGTTGAAGTTCCGGAGGAATTCGCCCGCACGCCCCTCCATCTCCCTGCGCCTGACCAGGCCGAGCCTGACAGGTTCGCGGTTGACGAATATGTTTTCGGCGACTGTCATGTTGCCGCAGAGGCTCAGTTCCTGGAACACCGTGCTGATGCCGAGCGAGCGCGCTTCGCGGGGGTTTGCCGGGGTGATCGCTCTCCCCTCCAGGAGGACCTCGCCGTCGTCGCAGGGGAAGACGCCGGCCAGGATCTTGATGAGCGTGGATTTCCCCGCACCGTTTTCGCCCACAAGCGCGTGGATCTCGCGGGCGCGGAGGTCGAGGCCGGCGCCTCTGAGGGCGCGGGTCGGGCCGAAGGATTTCGAAAGGCCCCGTGCCTCAAGAAGGGGGGGCGCGCCCCCTTCAGAACCTGATCCGGACATCGATCCCCCCTTTCTTCACACCCGGGGGAATCTGCGCAACGATGAGCGTCCCGCTGTACGTGAACGGGACGTCGATCCCGTCGGCCGTGACACGGGCGGGAGCGCGCGGTCCCACCGCCGCAAATTTCCCCCCTTCGTACACCAGAGCCCCGATCACGCCGTCATGGACATCGCTCCGGAGGAGCGTTGCCGGGGCGTTGTATTTTTCGATGAGTCCGAGCGGAGCCATACCCCCCGTGAGCGGGACGATATAATAGAGCCGGCAGCCGAGCCGTCCCAGCGAGACCGGAAGCGCCTGGTCTCGGCCCGCGTACGTGAGAACGCCGCCGATGCGCTCGTAAACGGCAAACCTCTCCCCCTGGATTCCATGCACGTCCGAGGGGCGGAACACCCCCGAGACGCTGTCGGCGTCGGCACAGTTCCAGATGCCGAGAAGCCCCGCGCTCCCGGAACGGGAGAAGCACTTGAACGGCTGCGGATCCTGAACCTGGAAGAGGCAGTCCAGGGCCGGCAGCAATGGCTCGTCGGAACGGATGATTCTCCCGTCGCTGTAGATGAGCGGGCGCAGGACGTCGAAGTTCCCCTCGCCGATGTCGTCGGTGACGTAAATCGGCCCGTCGTTGATCGCCCGCGCGATTGCGTGGAAGAGCGCGTTGGGATTGTGCGACTGAAAATGGTCAAAGTCGGGGTACACCATCTGGGAGAAATAGAGCGCATTGTATGCCGCCTGAAGCACGTGCGCG
>DATJPH010000494.1:0-7484 GCA_035506475.1 Bacteroidota bacterium
CCCGAAATGAGCCTGCTCTCCCTGCCGGTTCTCCCCCCGCTCGAACGCTGGCTGATATTGTGCAGGTGGGGAGCATCAGCCACCTCACCTGAACGCGCGGAAGCGCCCGCCGCCTGCACTGTGCGAATTCCCCTCCTTCTGTCCAAAAAAGGGGGACTGGGGCGCAATGTGGGATGGCACGAGGTGTGCAACCCGCTGAGGCGTTGACATGTGCCGAATGGACGCCAAAACCAGAACCGAGACTCCAATGCCGACAACCGAGATTCCATTCAAACGCTGTTCGATGTGTTCGAAAGAATGGCACACGCGCGAGGAATTCCTTGCGGACAGGACGATGATCATGGACGGCTATCAGGTGAACCGCCGGCGGATCGAGGCCGGCCTCCCCCCTGAAGGGATACTCCTGTTTACGCACAGGACGAAGAGGTGTGGAACGACGCTGGGGATTTCCGCATCAAAATTTCGATTCGCAGAGTAGGTGATGGCGAGGATCCTGGTCGTAGAGGACGAGCGGGTCGTGGCGAAGGACATACAGCGGTCCCTTGTCCGGCAGGGGCATGATGTCCCCGTGGTCGCCGCGTCCGCGGAGGAGGCGATTGCCGCCGCGGGACTCGTCCGGCCCGACCTTGCCCTCATGGACGTGACGCTCAGGTCCCCCCTCGACGGGATCCAGTGCGCTGCGGTCCTCCGCGAACGGTTCCAGATACCCGTCGTCTATCTCACCGCCCACGGCGACAGGGGGACGCTCGAGGCGGCCAGGCGGACGGGCCCCGTCGGCTACATCCTCAAGCCGTTCGAGGACCAGACGCTCTTTGCCTCGATCGAGGTCGCGCTCCAGATGGTCGCGATCGACGCGAGCCTCCGGGCCCGCGAATCGTGGCTCTCCGCCGTCCTGAGCAGCATCGGCGACGGCGTGGTGACGATCGGCCCCGACGGCGCCGTCACGCTTGTCAATCCGGCTGCCTGCCGGATGACCGGACTTGCGGAGGCAGAGGCCGTCGGGAAGGATTTTTCCGGCGTCATCAGGATGATGGACGAAGGAGATTGTGCGACACTTGCCCGCCGCGTGCGCGATACGCTCGGGGGGATGGGGCCCGCGGCTGATCCGATTGATGCCGCGCTCCGCGGACCGCGCGGGGCGGTGGTCCCCGTTGAATGCACCGTGAGCTCCATCTGCGCCATGACGGGGCTGGCCTCCGGCGCCGTCGTCGTCATACGGGACGTCACGGAGCGCAAAAGGGGGGAAGAGGCGCTCAGGGCAAGCGAGCAGAAGTACCGGAGCCTCTTCGAGAACGCGGTCGAGGGATTCTTCCGGAGCATGCCGGACGGGGCGCTTGTCACGGCGAACCCGGCGATGGCCCGGCTCCTCGGGTACGACAGCGTCGACGAGATGGCCAGGGCCGGCACGATGAATCTCCGCAGCGTCTATGTCAATCCCATGGACCGTGAGCGGATGGTCGCCCTTCTCCAGAACCAGGACCTCGTCACCGAGTTCGAGGCCGAATACCGGAGGAGGGACGGTACGAAAGGGTGGTTCTCGGCGAACATCAGGGGACACAAAGATGCCTCCGGGACCCTGCAGTTCCTTGAAGGGACGGTGATGGACGTTACCGCGCGCAAGCGCGCGAAAGAGGACCTCGAGAGCCGCGAAGCCTATCTCCGGGCGATACTCGACAACGCGCCGTACGTCATCTGGCTCAAGGACATCGAGGGGAGATATATCGACCTCAACAGGGCGCTGGCGCAGAAATGCGGGCTCGACTCGATCGAGCAGATGAGGGGAAAAAACGATTTCGATCTCTATCCCTACGGGGAAGCCGCCAGGCTCAGGAACCAGGATCTCGAGATCATGAAGACGGGTGCCCGGATCGTCCTCGAGGAGGGGCAGGACAAGCTGGGGAAGAGACATTACACGGAGAAATACAAATCGGTTCTCAAAGACGGCGCCGGCAACGTCCTGGGCACAGTGGGCTTTTCGCGTGACATCACGGAGATGAAAGAACAGGAGAACAGGCTCCGGAAGCTTTCGCGCGCCGTCGAGCAGAGCTCCTCGACGATCGTCATTACGGATACGGCGGGAACGATAGAATACGTCAACCCGCGCTTCTCGCGCCTGACCGGGTATACGGCCGAAGAGGCGATCGGGAAGAACCCGAACATCCTTAAATCCGGCAGGACGCCGCACGAAGAATACGAACGGCTCTGGAAGACGATCAGCGCCGGGGGTGAGTGGAGCGGAGAGCTCCAGAACAGGAAGAAGAACGGCGACCTCTTCTGGGAGTACGCGACAATTTCTCCCATCCGGGACGAGAACGGGAACGTCACGCATTTCGTCGGCATCAAGGAAGATATCACCAAGCGGAAGGAGGTGGAGGCCGAGCTCGCGCGCAGGGCAGAGGACCTCCTCCAGGCGAAGTCGTGGGCCGAGCAGCAGGCCCGGCGGCTCGGCGTCCAGACTTTTGAGCTCCGGAAGGCCCGCGAGGAGGCGCTCAGGGCGTCGAGGCTGAAGTCCGAATTCGTGGCGAACATGAGTCACGAGATCCGCACGCCGATGAACGGCGTGCTCGGCATGACGGGCCTCCTCCTCGACACCCCGCTCGATGAAGAGCAGCGCGAATACGCGGAGATCATACGGACATCGGGGGAGGTCCTCCTCTCGATCGTCAATGACATACTCGACTTTTCGAAGATCGAAGCGGGAAAGCTCGACCTCGAGGAGATCGACTTCCAGCTCAAGACGACGCTGGACGAATCGATGGACCTCGTGTCGGCCAGGGCAAGGGAGAAGGGACTGGAGCTCTGCTGCGACATCGCCGACGGCGTCCCCGCCGGGGTGCGGGGCGATCCCGGCCGGGTGCGGCAGATTTTGACGAACCTTCTCTCCAACGCGGTGAAGTTCACAGAGCAGGGGGAAGTGGAGGCCGGCGTGACCGCCGTGCGTCGGGAAGGGGACCGGGTGACGCTCCGTTTTTCGGTCAGGGATACCGGCATCGGCATCTCGGAGGAGGAGCGGGCGCGGCTGTTCAAGCCGTTCTCGCAGGCGGACGGGTCGACGACGAGGAAGCACGGGGGGACGGGGCTGGGGCTGGTGATCGCCAAGCAGCTTGTCGAAATGATGGGGGGGGAAATCGGCGTCGCGAGCGAGAAGGGGAAAGGGAGCGAGTTTTTCTTCACACTCACACTCCCCGCGCGCCCTGTCGTCCCCGTCCAGGTTCCGGCCGCTCTGCTCCGCGGCGTCAGGGCGCTCATCGTCGACGACAACGCGACGAGCCGGAAGATCCTCATGCACCAGCTCTCCACATGGGAAATGCGCCCCGCCCTGGCGTCGTCGGCAGAGGAAGCCCTGGGCATCCTCAGGGCCGATGCGTCCACCGCCGATCCGTTCCGCATAGCGCTCCTGGATATGCAGATGCCACAGATGAGCGGCCTGGATCTCGCACGGGCGATCATGGCCGACAGGACCCTTGATGCGCTCCGGCTCATGCTCCTGACCTCGGCGGGCCCGGAGAGCGTCAGGGAAGCGCAGGCGCTGGGCCTCTCCGCGTGCCTGAACAAGCCCGTCCGGGATACCACTCTGCACAGGTACCTGGAACAGATTCTCTCTGCCCCCGAAGCGCGCCATCCCCTGAAGACCCCCGGTCCCGACGGCGGTGCGGTCCTCGAGGGCACACCTCCGGAAAGAGCGAGGGCCATCAAGCGGGTTCTTGTCGCCGAGGACAACCCGGTCAACCAGCGCGTTGCCGTGAAGATGCTTGAGAAGATCGGCTGCAGGGCGGATGTCGCGGCGAACGGGAAAGAAGCCGTCGAGGCCGTAAGCCGGATCCCGTACGATGCGGTGTTCATGGACTGCCAGATGCCGGAGATGGACGGCTTCGAGGCGACAGCCCGGATCAGGAAGCTTTACGGGAGCGCCGCCGGGACGCTCGTCGTGGCGATGACGGCAAACGCCCTCAACGGGGACCGCGAACGATGCATCGCCTCGGGCATGGACGACTACCTCGCCAAGCCCGTGACCCAGGAGGCGCTCGAGGGGGTCCTGCGGAAATGGGAGAAGCATGCCGTGAAGGGTGCGGCTCCCCGCACTGCCGCCCCCCCCGAGGCTGTTCATTCCCCGGAATCGCGGTTCGAAGAGGAGAAGATCGCGGAGCTCAAGGCCCTCGCCGTGGGCGCAGAGCCGCTCTGGTTCGACACGCTCGTCCGCCAGTTTCTGAAGGATTCCTCGGGCCGCCTGGAGGTTCTCCGCGGGGCATGCAGGGACAAGGAGCCGAAGACACTTGAAGACGTCGCCCACGCCCTGAAGGGGAGCTGCGCGACAATGGGCGCCGCTGAAATGCGCCGGCTCGCCGGGCGCCTCCAGTCGCTCGCATCATCCGGCTCCTGTGAAGGGGCCGGGCCGGTTGTCGAGGCCCTGGAATGTGAGCTCGCGCTCGCGGAGAGGTACCTCACGGGCGTTCTCATGGAAGCGGAGGCCGCCCGATGAAGGTCCTCCTTGTCGACGACGAGCCGGCGATCCGCATGACCGTGGGAGCACAGTTGCGCAGCCTCGGTCACGACGTCGTCACGGCGGAGGATGGACTGAAAGCATGGTACCAGTACGAGGTGTCTCTCCCCTCGGTCGTCATCACGGACCTTGTGATGCCGGGGGAGTCGGGGGTCGATCTCTGCAGGCGCATCCGCGGCTCCCAGCGCACGCGCTACACGTTCATCATCGTGCTGACGTCGATGGGAGGGAAGTCGCAGTACAGGGGGGCGATGGAGGCGGGGGCCGATGATTTTCTCCCGAAGCCATGCACAGAGGAGGATATCAGCGTGCGGCTCCGCGTGGCGGAACGGGTCCTCCGGCTCCAGTCGCACGTTCATACGCTCGAAGGATTTCTCCCGATCTGCTCGTACTGCAGGCAGATACGGGACGGGGAAAACGCCTGGCACGCGCTGGAGGAATACGTTGCCGGCAGGGCGAGCGTCGTCGTGCAGGACGCGCTCTGCCCCGCGTGCGCAGCGGCAGTGTGAAACAGCAGTCATTCAGCTCATTATCGCATTCACGGACACCGACATGGGAACTATCAATATTGCCGACGTCAGGCCTGACATGGTCCTGGCATCCGACGTGAAAGACCGTCACGGCCACATCCTCCTCAAGGGGGGGGAGGCGGTGACCGAGAAGGCCCTGAAGATATTCAAGATGTGGGGGGTCACCGACCTCGACGTGCAGGGAGTCGACCAGGAGGTGATCGAGGCCCGGACCGCCGAAGAGTACGACCCGGCCCTTGTCCAGGCGGCCGAGCGGGTGGCGGCGGAGAGATTCCGCCACGCCGACACCGACGACCCTGTCGTCAGGGAGCTGATGCGGCTCTTCAAACACCATTTTATCATGGAACATCTGCCGGAGGGGGACCATGCTGACGAGCCCGCGTGATTTGCTCCGTGGCTACGTTGAGATCTCGTCGCTGCCGAAGATCCACGCGCGGCTCGACGAGGCGATCAACAATCCGCGGAAATCGATGGCGGACATCTCGAAGATCATCCGCGAGGACGCCGGCCTGAGCGCCAGGCTCCTGAGGATCGTGAACAGCGTGTTCTACAGTTTCCCCTCGAAGGTCGAGACCATCACGCACGCCGTCACGATCGTCGGCACACAGCAGCTCGGGGCGCTCGCCCTGGCCACCAGCGTCATCGACCTGTTCAAGGGGATCCCGAAGGAGTTCGTGACGATGGAATCGTTCTGGCGGCACTCCGTCGGGTGCGGGCTGGCCGCGCGCACGCTCGCCACGCTCCGCCGGGAGCCGAACGTGGAGCGCTTTTTCGTCGCCGGGATGATGCACGACATCGGCCGGCTCGTCATGTTCACAAAGGCGCAGGAGCTCAGCCAGGAGACGATCCTCCGCTGCACGCAGGAGAATGTGATGCTCTACGACGCCGAGCGCGAGGTGATCGGCTACACCCACGCCGCCATCGGCGGATCCCTGATGGAGCTCTGGAAGCTCCCCGTCAGCCTGGAAGAGGTCGTCCGCTGCCACCACGACCCGGGCACCGCGGTGCAGTACCCGGTGGAAGCGGCCATCATCCACGTCTCCGACATCATTGCGCACGTCATGCAGCTCGGGAGCAGCGGGGAGCACTACGTCCCGCCGCTCGACCGCTCGGCCTGGAAGCTCCTCGGATTCACCGAGGGGATACTCCGGTCGACGATGAAGACCGTCGAACAGCAGTACGACGATGCCATAGATTCCCTGGGGGTGAATAAGCGATCATGAGCGAATTCCTCGAACTCGTTGAGCACCTGCGGGAGACCGAGACGCGCGTCAAGCGCCTCGAGGAAGTCAACCGCTGGGTGCTGGATTCCCTCGACCTGGCGGCGTCGCTGGGGGACTTCCACAGCAGGATCAACCCCGAGCAGGACGACGCGGGGATCCTCGCCGCGGCCCGGGCCCATCTGAACAGGCTCTTTGCCTTCCGCGCGATCGCCTTCTTCACGGTGAGCGAGGCCGACTTCGACTTCGCCATGATCGACTGCGAACCGCAGGCGGACAGGGCGCTCCTGCAGCAGGAGGTGGACCTCCAGATCGGCGAGGGGACATTTGCCTGGGCGCTCAACCAGAACCGTTCCGTGCTCGTCCCGGCCCGGAACTACGGGAACACGCTTGTGCTCCATGCGCTGGCCACCCGGTCGCGGGTCCTGGGGATGTTCGTGGGGGTGCTTCCCGAGGAGGCGCTCCAGGTGACCGACGCGTCGCTGAACCTCCTGTCGATCATCCTCCTCAACTGCGCAAACGCGCTTGAAAGCGCCGCCCTCTACCGGAGGATCAACGACCAGAACCGGATGCTCGAGCAGACCGTGCAGGAGAGGACCAAGGACCTCGAGCTCGCGCTGCGGAGGGCCGAAGTCGCCAACGAGGCCAAGCGTCAGTTTGTCGCCAACATGAGCCACGAGATCAGGACGCCGATGAACGGCATCATGGGGCTCGTGGGGCTCCTGCTTGACACGCCCCTGGGCGCGGAGCAGAAGAAGTATCTCTCCATCATCGAAACGAGCAGCAAGGCGCTGCTGGCGGTCATCAACGACATACTCGACTTCTCGAAGATCGAGGCGGGGAAGATGATCCTCGAAGACATCCCCTTCTCGCCGCGCGAGGCCGTCGACCAGGCGGAGCATCTCCTTGCGGTGAGGGCGCGGGAGAAAGGGATCGACCTCCTGAGCAGCGTCTCGGCCGATGTCCCCGGGATCGTCTCGGGGGACCAGGTGAGGCTGCTGCAGATACTCACCAATCTTGTCGGCAACGCCCTCAAGTTCACGGAGAAAGGGAGCGTGTCGATCGACGCGGCGCTGGAGATCGACAGGGGGGACGCTGCGCTCGTCCGGTTTACGGTGAGCGACACCGGGATCGGCATACCGGAGGAGATCCAGCCGACGCTCTTCCAGCCGTTCCAGCAGGGAGACGGGTCGGCGACGCGCAAATACGGAGGGACCGGGCTCGGGCTGGTGA
>DATJPH010000495.1:0-4621 GCA_035506475.1 Bacteroidota bacterium
TGGACGGGGGGAGGACCTTCGTCCCTCCTGCCACGGACCGTATTGTCCCGAGCACATCCGCCATCGATGCGTCCTTGAGTATGAATCCCGCCGCCCCGGCCTGAACGGACTCGATGATGTCACGCTGCGTCGGCAGGAGCCCCATGCCTATGACCATGATACCGGGCTGGGCGTTCGTGAGCGCGGCAACGAGGCTCGTGCCGTTCAGATTCCGTACGCCGAGATCGAGGAGCACCACGCGCGGGCGGTACCTCCGGGCAAGCGCAAGGATGTTCTCGTGACCACCGGCGGCCGCGACGAGCCGCACATCCTTCTCCCGCTTGAGCATCGCCGCGATCCCCTCGCGGAGTATGCGGTTGTCTTCAACAAGAAGGATGCGGATGGCCTTCATCAGTCAGCAGGCTTCGGAGTCCCGGGGCGCCTCACAGGTACTGCTCGAAGACGCGCCGGAAGTGGAATCCGTAGATGGCGAGTGTGATCGCCGTGGAGAAATGGCGGGGCCGGCGGAACAAGGACCAGAAAAAGAGCTTCCAGTAGTACACCCGCTCTTTCCCCACGACGCCGAGAAGGAGCATCGACCGGGAAAGAGCCCGGAAATGGGCAAGCCGGAGCGGCGTCTTGTGCTGCCGGAGCGGCTCGTGCGTCCGGAGAAATTCGGTGACCCGCCTGTAATACTCCCTCGGCGAGTAGATCGTCCCAAGAATTTTCCTGTATCCCTCAAGAAGCGCCGTGCGGTTCATCTTCGGCGTGAAATTCATGGAGAAGTCGGTGTTGGAACCCGAAAAGGTCTTGAGGAGCCGCTCTTCCTTCCCCATCCGGTGATATAGCCGCGTGTTGACCGGCGCGTTCAACAGGCCCACCATCGCCACGACAATCCCGCTCTCTTTGATGAAACGGATCAGCGTGTCAAAAATCGAGAGGGGATCGTTGTCGAACCCGACAATGAACCCTCCCTGTACCTGCAATCCGGCGTCCTGGAGGATCTTCACGGACGCGATCAAATCACGGCCCCTGTTCGGGATTTTTTTGCATTCCTCGAGGCTCTCCGCATTCGGGCTCTCGATGCCGACAAAGACCTCTTCGAACCCCGCCTGCGCCATAAGGCCGAGCAGCACGCGGTCATCGGAGAGATTGAGCGAGGCTTCCGTCCCCAGGGAGAACGGATGACCCGCCGACTTCATCCAGTCGATCACAAGGGGAAGGACTTCGTTCTTGAGCTTAACCCGGTTGCCGATAAAATTATCGTCGACAAAGAATACATGTCCCTTCCACCCGCTCCTGTACAGCGCGTCAAGTTCCCCGATCACCTGGGGTCCCGATTTCGTCCGCGGCGTCCGCCCGTAGAGCACCGTGATGTCGCAGAATTCGCAGTCATAGGGGCAACCCCGGGAGTACTGCACGTTCATTGTCGCATACTGGCTCTGGTCCACGAGTTCCCACATCGGCAGGGGGGTCGTCGAGAGGTCAGCCCACCGGTCGGTCCGGTACAGGTGTTCAGGATGACCGGCCTCCAGGTCGGTGAGAAACCGGGGCAGGGTGATCTCGGCCTCGTTCAGAACGAAGTGATCCACTCCCTGGAATTCGGCATGCCGGGCGGTAAAGAGGGGTCCGCCGGCAACAACCCTTGTACCCGCGGCATTGCATCGCGAGATGACTTCTCTCGCCGAGTCCGCCTGGACCGACATCCCGCCGAGAAAGACATAGTCGGCCCACCGGATCTCTTCTTCCGTGAGCGGGGAAAGATTGAGATCGACGAGTTTCTTCTCCCAGGATGCCGGCAGCAGCGCGGCAACGGTCAAGAGCCCCAGGGGAGGCTGTCCGGCTTTCTTGGAGACAAAGCGGAGCGCATGCTTGAACGACCAGAAGGAATCCGGATATTCGGGGCAGACGAGAAGGATCTTCATGCGAGAGGGTTCTCCAGCGAGAGGTCGGAAGGTTTCCAGATCACCGTTGCCAACGTACCGGGATGCGCGCGCACCTGCAATCACCCGAAAGGATGAAAACGGGACTAGTCCCCTATCAACGGGGAGGAAAAAGGAGCGGAGGGATCAAAATTAAAAGGGCCGCTGTTCATTCAAGCGGCCCTTCTGCACATCACGCGCGCAACCTGTTACTTTATCATTGCCATCTTCTTCGTGGCGGAGAACTCTCCGGCCTGCAGGCGGCAGAAATAGACGCCGGAAGCGACCTTGCCCCCCGCGTTATTCGTCCCGTCCCACTGCACGGCGTACGTCCCCGGGGCATAGTCCTGGTGGAGAATCAGGTTCCTGATCACCTGACCGTGAACATCGTACACAGCCAGGTCGACCGCCGCGGCTTTCGGGATCGCAAAGCTCAGGCGCGTCGAGGGGTTAAAGGGATTCGGATAGTTCTGCTCGAGCCGGTACTCCTTCGGCGCGGAGCCTCCCAGATCCTGGACCGCGGTGCTGGCATGCGGGTCGCCGTGGCACTGCGTGCAATCCATCTTCGACGCGACGATATTCGTCGTGCCGATCGTGTGGCACGAATTACACGTCGCAATCGCCGCCGGGGGCACATACGTCGCCGTAAAAGTGCCCGCGAACTCATCATTCAGGATTTTCGCCGCATACGCCGCAACGTCGCCGGTCAGGCGCGCGCACCGTTCTTTCCGGTCAGCGCTGCTCTGCACGGTCGCAGCCGCTTTGCACCACTCCGTCACGGAGACGTGGCAGAGGATCGATCCGCTCATATTTTGCGTCAGGGTCTTCGGGTCGGGGTTGTTTGTGTACGCCGAATTCACACCGTAATCGTTGCTCGTATCGGAGGGGAATTTCGTCTGCGTATACCAGCCGAAGAGCTCGCCGATAAGAACGTCCGACCTGGCGCTCGTCGGGCACACAAGGCCGATAAACGCGGCAGAACCGTTGATCCCGCCGCACAGGCCGCCCCACCCCTCGCCGCCGCCCTTACCGTAGATCATCATCTGAATGGGGAACGACGTCCACGGCTCTCCGATGAGCTCGCTTGCTGCCTTCACGAGCGCAGCGAACGAACCGTAGCTGCATCCCGAGACATAATAGAGGTCGTGTCCGTACTTGCGGACTTTCTCCACATCCAGTGCCTGGTACGGGTACGGCCATACCGTTTGCGTTCCACCGAACGCTTTGGACTGTGTAAGGAGGTTCAGTGCGCCAAGACCAACAACCGCTCCGGCGCCGTATTTAACCCCCGATTCGAGGAATTCTTTCCGTGTAAGGTTCATCGATGAGTCCTCACTTTGTAGTTAACGATGTGTGTGTACCGCCTCTTCACGACCTCCGGCGATCTCCACCGGGGCGCTTGTGCTGCTGTTCGTCGTGATGACACCGAGGCACCGCATGAACTGCGCGCGTCTCTCCTCCGGAAGACTTTCCAGGAGTTGCCTGCCGACCGCCGCCGCCCTTGAGAGCGTTCGCTCGGCGATCCGCTCACCCGAGGCTGTCAGCGCGACCCGCTCGATTCGCCGGTCAGTCGGGTCCCGGCTCCGCCGGACGGCGCCGAATGACTCGAGACTCCTCAACAACTTGGAGAGCGATGTGTCCCGGATCCCGAGATGGCAGGCGAGTTCACTGGCCGACAACGGTTTTTCGAGGTAGAGGATCATCAGGCAATGCAGTTGATTGACCGGAATCTCCTCCTCACCTCCCAGAAACCGCTCGATCCTGTGATTCCAGAGTGCAAGCCGGGTGAATTCGACGCCAACCGGATCCGGTGTACCCAAGGGATTTCTCCGAGGTTAGACACTTGTATTGATACAATAATTGCACCAATACAAGAATTCGACACAATTTCTGATAGTCGGGACGAAAACCGGAATGGCCCGGCGGGAAGGATGTTGCAACGCGCAACTTTCTGTCGAGGTTTTACACAGAAGAACTATTGCCCATGTCCAACTGCATGCGTTTCGGCGGGGATCAGTTGCATGTCGCCGACGACTCCGGTAGCTTGTGTGATCACGGAGGTCCAATGAGCAACGAAAGAAATCGCGTCTGTCCGGTGGAGCTTGCAGACTCACTTGACAGCAGGATCAGAGGGTGGGTTCAAAATCCGCGGAAAATACTCGCACCGTATGTCAGCGAGGGGATGACGGTTCTCGACATCGGATGCGGTCCCGGCTTCTTCTCTGTTGAGCTTGCAAAAATTGTGGGCGCACGGGGGAAAGTCTATGCCGCCGATCTGCAGGAGGGGATGCTGGCGAAGCTGAGAGATAACATTCAGGGGACGGCGTTACAGGAGATCATCACCCCGGTCCAATGCGGCCGGGAGACCATCAACGTCCCGGGGCACTTTGATTTCGGCCTGGCCTTCTACATGGTCCACGAAGTCCCGGACAAGGGCTCGTTCTTCAGACAGCTGAAATCTCTCCTGAATGAGCAGGGACGGCTCCTTGTCGTCGAGCCGAAGCTTTTCCATGTTTCAGAGAAGGAGTTTGCGCTGACGACGGCGGTTGCTGAATCGGCCGGATTCAAGATACACCCCGGGCCCCGGTTGCCGCTGAGCTGGTCCGCGCTCCTCAGCAACACCTGACACCTACGCTGGCGGGACAAGGGCGAATGCCCGCCGTGGATTTGTGTGTGTCAGAAGACGGAATTCGGATTCATCGAACCCTTCCGCGCGCATG
>DATJPH010000496.1:0-4145 GCA_035506475.1 Bacteroidota bacterium
CCTCCTTACAGCGCCCGGTAATGCATGCGCGGAGGAAATGACGCAACGACCCGAGGTATTGACCTCGCCTGTTCTCAGCCCACGTCTTCGACTGTTGCGGTGAAACTGCCGGCATGAGTGTGAACTGCGGATAGATGGACCAGACCCCGGCGTCATGTTTGAGATCCCAGCGAAATATTCCAATGGCTCCCCGAATGCTGTAACCGAGTGCCCGATTGTCAATGCGCAGCAGGCTGTCCGACGAAGCGATAAGCGTGCCCCCGCTCACCCGGAAATTGACGACCCAGGGATTCAGCAGCGTGCAGTCTTCGGCGGAAATGTCCGGGCCGATGAAGACCCTGAGGAACGCCGCCAGGCGCCGCTCCCACTCCTCAGGCCGGGAAGAGAGAACCTGAACGGGCTCCTCGCTGAGGATGCGCTCGGTGAGCCTGACCTCCAGGCGCACCGTGTCTCTCCCGGCAAGCTGGAGACGGATGACTTTTCGCTCGTACCCTACGAGCGAGATGACAAGATCGTATGACCCCTGAAATCCGGGTGTCACACGAACGACCCGTTCGTTCCTGTGCTCGTCCCGCAGAATGTCTGGGCAATGAAAACGTTGGCGTTTTCGAGCGGTTCAGACGACCTGTCGTCAACGACAGTTCCGGTAATCAGGCCCAACGCGCCGCCGGGAACTCCGGTGTCTGCCGCCACTGCACCGGGATGTCCTCCGATGAAAAGCGGCGCCAGGGAGCAAAGCGCGATTCCGATACTGTAACGAGCGCTCATCGGACAAATCAAGAGAAATATCCGTCAATTCGGGGACGCTGGTCGAGGAACGCTGACGCAAGACTTGTGAATTTTACGTTCGAAGTCAAGTTTGAATTTAACACGTTACATCTCCTTGTTAGTCCAGCGAATCCGAAGTACATTCGATTGCATCCTCCTTCCCCCCTCGTTCTTCCCAATACTCTTCCAGCGATGAGCATTCAATGAGATTACGACTATCGATGTATTGTTTTCTGGCGATTCTCTTTGCCCAGTACTGCCTTGGTCAGGTGAACTGGATCCCGATGAACGGTCCGGAGGTTATCTCCATGACCTGCTGCCAGGCGTCAGATGATGGTATCGTGTACGCCGGCACGTGGCGAAATGGTATTCTGAAGTCAACGGATCGGGGAATCCACTGGGAGGGAGAGACCCGGAGAGCGACGGGCCGGTCGATCCTGGCGCTGGCAGTCGTAGATCGCAAGTTTGTTTATGCCGTGGGAGGGCACGGAGTCTTCGACTTGTCGACCGACGGAGGAGCCACCTGGAATGCTGTCAGGCATCAGTACACGCCTCCCACGGACGTCTTCCTGCTTGACGCCGGGGTCGTGGCTGCGCCGGATTTCACGGACGGCCTGATCTGGATCGGCGGGCCCGGGCGGCAATGGTCGTTTACTCCTTTCCCGCCCGCGGCGGCCGACACCAACGCCAGGAAGTGGTTTCAGTTTCAGTCCGACCGGCACGGAACAATCTATGCCACGAGCTTCATGAGCGACCTGTACGAATATCGTCGCGGCGGAAGGACATGGCGGCGCATCGGCCGCGATTTCCGCCGGGTGAGCGCCCCCCGTCTCGCCATCTCGCCCGGGGGAGAAGTCTGTTTCTTTGCCCGAGAGGGACTGTGGCGGCTGGACAGGCTGAGCGGAGATTGGGTGCACTGGAAGGTTTTTGACGGCGGGGTCCGGTGCGTCGCGTTCTCCTGCGGCAAGGACATCGCCGTCAGCACGGATGCCCCCGCCGTTTTCATATCCCACGATGCCGGATCGTCCTGGAATCGAAGCCCATGGTCGGCGCAGACCGCATGGGTCGCGGCATTTGCCGATTCACAAACGCTCGTCGCGGGGACCGCGGGGGAAGAAGTCTATCGATCGCCGGACGCAGGGGGCTCGTGGGAGCGTGTTCACGCCGGGCTTGTCCGGACGACGGTCCGGAGCTTGGTCATCCTGCCGCCAGGGACGCTCGTCGCCGTCCTGCAGGACCTGCCGGGCATCTACCGCTCGACTGACAACGGGGCCCGCTGGAGCTGTATAAGGCTGGACGAATTTAACCGCATGAATCTGGCCTCCGTGTATCGCGCGGCGGGGGACGTCGTGATTGCCTCCACGCTGGGTTCCGGTATATACCGCTCGCGGGACGGAGGGGCAACCTGGATTCGCACCATGGTAACTTCGAACGACGTTGCAATGTGCGACGGCACGGACCGGGGCTACGTCGCGGCGGCGACCGACGACGGGGTCTTCTCCTCGTGCGACACCGGGGCGACCTGGACCAGGGCGGGACTCGGCGGAAAGGGAGTGTATGCGATCTCGGTGCGGGAGAACCTCCTCGTCGCATCCGTTGCCGATGTGGGGATCATGCGTTCGGGCGATCGTGGAGTGACCTGGGCTCAGACCTTCAACTTCGCCCCGAACTGGATCTGTCCGGCTCCCGGTCTCATGGCAGGTGCTTCATGGGGAAAGTTCTTCCGCTCGACGGACGACGGCCGGTCGTGGTCTGCCACCACGATTGACTCGGGGAAGCCAAATCTCCTTGCAATGGCGGTCGATCCTTCCGGAGGCATCTGGCTGACGTCTGCGGGTCTGGGCCTGTACCACTCAACTGATTCCGGTGTGAGCTGGACCAATCACCGTGCCGGCCTGCCCACCACTGTCTCGCGCGTGTACGCGGTGAACAAGAATCTTGACTATCTGACGGGCGACCCTTCCCGGCGGTACAGCGGGGTACGGGACGACGAACATCCCCGCGCGCTCCCTCTGCTTATCGCCGATGCGCGCGGGAAGTGGTACCTCTCCGTCGAGGAAGGGGGGATCTACACGGGATCCGCCCTGGCCGGGGTGGGCAAGCCGGTGAAATCGGTCCCGTCAAACGCTCCGCTTCCGGGGCCGCCCCCGGGGGCGCGGATTATCCCGGGCTATTTCGATCCGGTGAGGATGCATGATGTCGTGCCGGCTTCTTCGGGAATCGCGCTCATCTTCCATATCCACAACAAGGTTGCAGGGATCACTTCGGACAAGCTCGCCGTGATGCATATGCCGACGGGAGCGGACAAACCACCCCGGGACCGGCAGCCCGCCATCACGGTGATGCCGCTCGTCCGGGAATTCGTGCGGCCGGATGCGGGCGAGTCACGGGACGTCTCATTCACACTTGACATCCCTGGAGTCATGCCCGTCGGAGGGCAGGACACGCTGACGTTCCTGCTCGTCAGCCGCGTCGGCGCGGTCCATATCAAGCGGGTCGCATTCAGGTACGTGGCGCCGGGGGGCGGCATGCAGGGGGGCGCCGTCCTGGGTCAGACGGTCATTACTGAAGAAATGACAATCGAAAAGAGGTGACATCCGTGAGATGACACGATTTCCCGTGTCGATTGCTGCTCTGCGCGACGTTCCTGTGCGTCCTCGCGCTTCCAGCATCCGCACAAACGGTGCGCGAATCTGATCTCGCAGCAATGATCGGGAGCCGCGCCGTGTGGGACCCCGCGGACTTCATTCTGCAGAAGCTCGCAACCCATCGCGTCGTGATGGTCGCGGACGCCGGGCACGGAGATCCGCTGTACTACCGGGCCGTCGTAGCGACACTGAACAGGTGGATCTCCGCATTCGACGGGAAACCACCCGACGACACTTCCGGCAATCTTCCGCGGAGGCTGATCCTGGCGATGGAAATCGACTCCGGGCAGGCCCAGCATTTGAATGACTTCATCCGCGTCGGTGACCGGCTTCAAGGTCTGGTTGCACGCCGGTGGCTCGGCCGGGGAGTGGGAGGCCTGGTGGGAGACCCGCCCCAGGCTGTAAAGAGATTCTTCTTGTTCCGTCGCTTCGGGCTCCGTACCTTGGGACACACCGTCCTTTGACTCACCGCCCGGAGCGCCGCATGAACCGTTGGACCCGGTTGATTGTGCCGGTCTGCCTTCTCTTGGGAACAATCGCGCAGGCGCAGATCCTTCCTCCTAACCCCCCCGTGGCCGCCGCGGCAACGAATACGAGGGACACCTCCTTCTCGGCCAACTGGAATGCGTCGGCGACCGCGACGTCGTACGTCCTCCAGGTGGCAACCGATACGATATTCCGGCTGATTGTGCCGGGGTACAACAATATCAACGTCGGCAACGTCCTGAC
>DATJPH010000497.1:0-2559 GCA_035506475.1 Bacteroidota bacterium
TCGAGTGTAAGGGGACTGTTGCGTACAAACAGCAACGTTCCGCGGCGCGCTTCGCTGCGGAACGTTTCCTGGAGGCCGGTTACTTCACGGTGTTACGCGGCCGGCGTTTCGGCCGCTTTCTTTGCGTACTTCTTGTTATAGCGCTCCACCCTCCCCGCGGAATCGACGAGCTTCTGCCGGCCCGTGAAAAACGGGTGGCATGCCGAGCAGATTTCGATCTTCAGGTTTCCCACGGTCGACCGGGTCTCAAACGTGTTTCCGCAGACGCAGGTGACGACCGATTTCTTGTAGTCGGGGTGGATTCCGTCTTTCATTGCGACCAATCCTTTCGCTTTCAGCGTATACCGGATAAAGTGTTCTAATATAGCGGATTCTTCCCAAAGAAGCAATGATCCGGGCTCAGCCCGGCGTCCGGGGCGTCCACTTATCGCGCCCTGCGGGATCCCCCCCGCCGAGGATCTGCCCCGGGTGGTGATGGAGGCGCCGGATGTAATCCTCGATAACGAACGCAAGCGAGGCCGGGGCCGCATAGCCCATATCGCAGGTGTGGGAGAGGGACGCCGGATCGACGTTTGCGATCACGTGCCGATATGTGCCGACTCCTGCATCCGGACGATCCGCTGGTTATTGTTCGCCGCGGAATCGACGAGGTGGCCGGGTATCTCCTTGAGCGACCATTTCCCCGGCTCCGGTTTTTCCGCCGCCCGCTCCCCGTCTATCGCAAGGAGCGGCCTGCGCGCGGTCTCCGCGGTCTCCCTGAGTGATCCTGCGGCGTCAGTCATGCGCTGCACCCTGTTGATATTGGCGGCCCGAATTGATACATTTCTCATCAGTATGATGCGGCGAACGACATATCGGGTCGCGTGTCTGGCACTCGCCGCCGCGCTCGGCTCTTGGAACGGCGCGACGGCCCAGGAGACGACCGCGTTCGCATTTCTCAGGAACGACGTGGGCGCCCGCGCCGCGGCCCTTGCGGGGAGCGTCACGGCCGTCGCGGGGGATCCCGCCGGACTTTTCTACAACCCCGCGTCGCTCGGAACGCTCTCGTCCTCGGCCGGCTCCGCAGGGTTCTTCAAGCACCTCCTCGATATCAACGCGGGGTACGCGGTCTACGGCGGAGAGCTCGCCGGCATCGGCAGCATCGGCGCCGGGATCGTCTATACGAACTACGGCTCGTTCGACGCCAAAGACGAACTCGGGAACCCGCTGGGGACGTTCAGCGCGTCGGACCTCGCCTTCAGCGCCGGGTACAGCGGAACGTTCGAAGAGAACCTCTACTACGGCGGCGCGGTCAAATTCATCTACTCCTCGATCGCCGGGTACCACGCAAGCGCGGTGGCCGCGGACGCCGGGATCCTCTACCGCATCCCGGAGAGCCGGCTGACGCTCGGCGCGAGCATACGGAACATGGGGAGGGAGACCTCGACGTACGCCGGGGTGAACGAGCCCCTCCCCCTGGATTTCGCCGTCGGCGTCACGGTCGTCCCCAGGGGCCTCCCCCTCCTTCTGAACTTCGACTTCCACCGCCTGAATGAAAACCCGGGGGGATTCATCGACCGCTTCCGCGCATTTACGGTGGGAGGAGAGTTCACCCTCTCGAAAGTCTTCCTGGCGAGGTTCGGGTACAACAACCAGTCGCGCAAGGACCTCCAGACCGGGACCACCCCGGGGCTTGCCGGGTTCTCCGCCGGCATCGGCATCACGATCTCGGGGACCGTCGTCGACTACGCCCTCTCCTCACTCGGCCCCATCGGGAACCTGCACAGGATCTCGGTGGGAACGACGTTCTGACCTGCGGGTCATTTCCCCGCCAGGGGAGCAAGCGCCAGAGACCCGACCCAGAAGAGCAGCATCCCGCCGAACACGAGCAGGGGAATCACCCTGTTCCGTGAGTGGTTGATCTCCGGTATCAGGTCGCTGGCACCGACGTACGTCGAGGCGCCGGCCGAGAAGGCAAACGCGACCCCCACAACCCGCGCGCCCACGCCCGAGAGGATGAAGACGCTCAGGATGCCGAGCATCGTCGCCACGCCGATGGCAAGCGAGGCGAGGAACGCCGTCCGGCGCTTCCGCTCGGCCGCGATCATCACGGAGGCGATCGTGAGCCCCTCGGGAATCTTGTGGAGGAGGACCGCGAAGAAGATGAGCAGACCGAGGTAGAAGTTGAACTCCATCCCCACGGAGATCGCGAACCCGTCAAAGAACGCGTGGATGAAGAGCCCCGCGAACGTCGAGAGGCTCGCCACGCCCGAGACCATGACGTCGGTGTGCGTCTCCTCGCCGAAATGGAGGTGGGCGACGATCGTGTGCTCGAAGAAGTGGAGGACGGCGTATCCCAGCAGCATGAACAGGGGCGCCTCCGCACCCATGGCCCGGAAGCTCTCGGGGACCAGCTCAAGGAATACGAGCGCAAGGATGAACCCGGCGCCCAGGGCAAGAAGGTACTCCTGCGCTTTCCGGGGCCAGGTCTTGCGCATAAGGACGAGGCTCCCCCCCGCGATCTCCGCACCAGCGGCAACGAGCCCGAACAGGATGATGGTCAGTGTCATGCTTGCCTTG
>DATJPH010000498.1:0-2032 GCA_035506475.1 Bacteroidota bacterium
GGAGAAACTCTCCTGCAGTCATCCTCCTCTTTCCTTCCTGCTGCAGATCCTCGAGCACAAGAAGGCCGTCGCCGGTGCCGACGCTAATCGTGTTGTTCCCGACGTCGACGGTACCGGGCTGGAGCGATCCCTGCGCGGGATGCGCACGGTAGATCTTGAGAACCTTCCCTCCGTGCGTGGTGAACGCCGCCGGAGAGGGGGAAAGACCGCGGATCTGGTTACGCACACGATCGGCCGGAGCGTGCCAGTCGATCCGGCAGTCATCCCTGAATATCTTGGGGGCGGGGCTGGCAAGCGCGGGGTCCTGAGGCCGGGGGACTGCTTTCCCCTGCTCGATGAGTCTCACCGTGTGAAGGACTATCTCCGCGCCGATATCGGCAAGCCTGTCGTGGAGCGTTCCCGCATCATCCTCGGGGAGTATCGGCGTGCGCGCCTGGAGGAGGATATTGCCGGTGTCGACCGATTCCTCAAGGAAGAACGTCGTCACGCCCGTCTCCATTTCGCCGTTCATGAGCGCGCGGTTAATGGGCGCCGCGCCGCGGTACCTGGGGAGAAGAGATGCGTGAAGGTTTATCGAGCCCAGGCGGGGGAGCGTGAAGACACCGGGGGGGAGTACCCGGAAGGCAACCACGACGATAAGGTCCGGGGCCAGGGACCGGATCGCGTCCGCGAACGCCGGGTCCTTCAGCCGCACCGGCTGCATCACCGGTATGGCGCGGGCGTCAGCCTCGCGCCTGACGGCGGTGGGACGTACCTCCTGCCCCCTCCCCCTGGGCATATCGGGCCCCGTGACGACCGCGGCGACCGGATACCCGGCATCGACGAGCGCCTTGAGCGAGGGGACGGCGAAGGGTGCGGTACCCATGAAGACAATGCGCAAGGGGGGCATGGCGTTCCCCTAGCGGGGATCGGTGCCGGTGGCCGGCAGAGAGTTGCCGACGATCGGGTAATCGACGTCCACCTCCCCGCGCTCGAGCTTGTTGAGCCTCCCCCGCAGGAGCTTCCGCTTCACCGCCCCCAGATGATCAAGGAAGAGCACGCCGTTGAGGTGGTCGATTTCGTGGAGGATCACCCTCGCCAGGAGTGCATCGGCGGAGAGCTCCTGCGCCCGGAAATCCGTGTCGAAGTACCTGACCCGGATCTTTTCCGCCCGCTCGACTTCGTCGCGTATCTCCGGAATGCTCAGGCATCCCTCCTCGATCGTCCAGGTCCCCTCTTCGGCGAGCACTTCAGGATTGATCATGGCGATCGGGGGCACCTCCTCCGATTCGGCGATCGCGCCCGCGTCGACGACGATGATCCGCCGGAGGTCCCCCACCTGGTTTGCCGCAAGGCCGATCCCGTTCGCTTTGCGCATCGTCTCGATCATATCCCGGGCAAGGACGGAAAGCTCTTCCGAGGTGTTCCTGACGGGACGGGCTTTTTTCCTGAGGACGGACTGGCCGTAGATGTAGATGGGGAGGACGGACACGGTGCTGCTCGATGTTAGTGTTAATCTGGTTGCTTCGCCCTGAGAAGCGGGCTCGCAATGACAACTCGCAATGACAACTCGCAATGACACTACTGAATGATCCTGCGGGCGCCGATGAAACGGTCCCTGTAGTACGAGTTCTCCAGCGAGGAGATTGTCACGCCGTACGTGACGCTCGCGTGGGCAAACAGGTCGTCTTCGAGATAGATGCCGACGTGCGACGGGGACTCCCCCGTCGTATTGAAGAAAACGAGGTCGCCGAACCTGAGACGCTCTTTTTCGACCTCCGTCCCCTCGCGGAACTGGTCGGCGGTGGACCGCGGGAGCGGGACGCGAACCGCAGTGGCGTAGACTTTCCCGGTGAACGCCGAACAGTCGATTCCCGAGAGGTCCGTCCCCCCGTACTCGTACGGGACGCCCAGAAGCGAAACGATCTCCAGGAGCACGCGGTCCCTGTTGAGCCCTGCGGGAAGGGGCGCCTCTTCCCAGGGGCGCGGCTTCACCGCGCCCGCGGCGGGAATCTCGTTCGTGTGCGGGACCGCCGCAGTCCCCGGCGCCGGT
>DATJPH010000499.1:0-3236 GCA_035506475.1 Bacteroidota bacterium
AGACGATCCTTCTGCCGGAGCGTAACAGGATGGACCTCGAGGAGATACCCAAACCCGCGCTCGGCGGCAAGGACACGATCCAGTTCCATTTTGTCAGGGAGATGGAAGACGTCCTCGCGCTTGCCCTCCTGTCGGCCGAAGAGAGCGCTTCGCTTTCGGGTGCGCCGATCGATCTCCAACCGGCCCATGCGAACTGACCGCAGGCCGGCCCGCCCCCGCCGGGGGGAGGATCATGACGACAGGCCCCGGAATCCTCCGGGGCCTGTCATTTCCGGGGGTTGACAGTGATGAGTTTGTTTCGTATAATCTTCTTGTAAATCAACAACTTACGGCGTTCCCCCCGAAGTCATGACGAAGTCGACGAAATGGTTCCTCGGCATACTGGCGGTTCTTGCCCTCTTTGCTCTTGCCTTCACACTCATCATAGTCTCATTTATCAGTTCCCCCTCCGAGCGGACGGAGACCGTCACATCGGGTTCCGGTGACAGGATCGCCGTCATCGATCTCCGGGGGGAGATCACCTCATCGGACGACGTCGTCCGGCAGCTGAAAAAATACCGGGCATCGGGCTCCGTCAAGGCGATCCTCCTCCACGTCGATTCCCCCGGCGGGGGGGTCGTCCCGAGCCAGGAAATGTACGAAGAGGTGAGGAAGACGCGGGACGGCGGGAAGCCGGTCATCGTCTCGATGGGTTCGCTCGCGGCGAGCGGCGGGTACTACGTCTCCTGCGGCGCGACGAGGCTCGTCGCGAACAGGGGGACGCTCACGGGGAGCATCGGCGTGATCTCTGAATTCCTCCAGGTGAAAGACGCCCTGGCAAAGCTGGGGATCTCGCAGAAGACGATCAAGGCGGGGAAGCTGAAGGACGCGGGCTCCCCCACGAAGAACATGACGGAAGACGATCAGGCCTACTTCCAGCGACTGATGGACGACGTGCACAGGCAGTTCATCGACGTCGTTGCGCGCGAACGGCATATGTCGACGGAGCAGGTGCGGGCGCTTGCCGACGGACGGGTGTTTACGGGCGAGCAGGCCGTCGAGCTCGGGCTTGTCGACACCCTCGGCACGTTCGAGGATGCGGTGAAGATCGCGGCGGGGATCGCCGGGATCAGCGGTGAGCCTTCCATGATCAGGGAGAGACGGCGGCAGCCATGGTGGGACACGATGTTCGGCGAAGCGGGTGAAACGCTCCGCGATATCAAGCAGCAGGTCCTCGACCGTCCCGCCCTCTCGTACAGGTTTGCGGGTCCCCCGTATTGAGCCCCTACCACAACTAAGGAGATCCTGCGTTGACGAAGGCAGATATCGTGGACACCATTGCCACCGCCACGGGCCTGACAAAGGTCGAGACCGAAGCCGTTGTCGACGGGTTTATCTCGACGGTCATCAATGCCCTGAAGGAGGGGAAGAACATCGAGATCCGCGGCTTCGGAAGTTACAAAGTGAAGAAGCGGAAGGGCCGTGTCGCGCGGAATCCCCGGACCGGGGAGCAGGTGATGGTGGGTGAACACTGGGTTCCTCTGTTCAAGGTATCCAAAGAGGTCAAGAGCCTCGTCAACGAAAACCTGCAGAAGGACCAGCCCTGATGGCGGTTGCCCGGCTGGTGTGCGGAGACTGCGGTGGACCGCTCGCGCCGGCGGATGTGCGTTGTCCGTCGTGCGGCGCGTCGATAGAACGGGAGTCGTCGGCCCCCGCTCCCCCGCCCGCCCCCTCGACACCGGTCAATTGCAGCGTTTGCGGCCAGCAGAATGCAGGCGGCGCGGAGTTCTGCGTCTCGTGCGGGGCGCGCCTGGGCGGCAGGCCGGCGTCGCGCCAGGGGAAGATCCGCAAGGCGGCGACGCAGCAGCAGGGCGGCAGGCGTTCTGAAACCCCCGCCCGGAGCGGCCGGCTCTGGCAGATTATCTCGATTGTCGCGATCGTCGCCCTGCTCTCGTATGTCGTCTACCTCCAGATCGCGGGGGAGAAACACACCGCATCCACCGCCTCCGGCGGGTCGACCCCGGCGGAAGGGGGAGGGGCTCCGTTCGCGGGCGCAGCCATTCAGCCGATTGATCTGAAACCCCTTGAAGATGCGGTGCGGGACCGCCCCTCGGACCCCGCGGTGCACCTGAAGCTGGCCAACGCGCTCCACGACAGCAAACTGCTCTCCCGTGCGATCGACGCGTACAGGAAGTACCTCGCCATGCGCCCCCGGGATCCCGACGCAAGGACGGATATGGGGATCTGCTACTTCCAGGAGGCACAGGCGGATTCGCTCAACCGCGAAACACTGCTGCACGAGGCCGCCGCGGCGATGCAGGAAGCGTTCAGAAGTGCGCCGCGGCCTCACCAGCAGTCGGCGTTCAACCTCGGGGTTGTGTACCTTCACCTGAGCGATATGGACAGCTCCGCGATCTGGTTCAGGAAGGCCGTCGAGATCAATCCGGAATCCGAACTCGGCAAGCGGGCGCAGAACATGATCACGCAGCACACAATCCCACAATAGGAGAAAGGAGCGGACATGCCAAGCGGAAAAAAACGGAAGCGGCACAAGATGGCGACACATAAACGGAAGAAGCGCCTGCGCAAGATGCGCCACAAGAAGAAAATCCGGTAGTCGGCACCGGGCGAACATCGTTGCGAGGGGACGCCTGCGGCGTCCCCGAAGCACGCTGATCGCGCCGCGGCGTGTTGATTTTCTGAGCCGATGTTGGTATCATTATCACAATCTTCACGGAAGACATTCAAGTCAGACCTGACTGTCGAGGCGAAAATGCAACGTGACAATAGCGGTATGCTGAAGGGATTGATTATCGGCGTGCTGGCGGGCGGCGCTGTCGGGGCGCTTGTTGCGCTTCTGTACGCCCCCAAGAGCGGCCGCGAGCTTCGTGCCGATATCAAAGAAAAAGCTGACGGACTCATGGAGGGTGCTGAAGAGTACCTCACCGCCGCCCGGTCGAAGGCGGGGGAGATCGTCAGCGATGCCAAGAAGCGCTCCGATCAGCTCATTACGGACGCGAAACACAAGGCCGACTCTCTGCTCGAGGATGCGGACAAGATCATCTCGGACGCCCGCACGAAGGCTGCTCCCCTTGCCCAGGAGGGCGCCCGCCTGAAGAACGCGGTCAAGGCGGGCATCGATGCCTACAAAGAAAAAGACGAACGCCGCAGGTCCTGAACAGGCCCTGCACCTCTCAGAGAGGAGATCCCTGTGGAACCAGTTCTCGTTATTGCTCTCACCATTGCACTCCTCTGTC
>DATJPH010000500.1:0-2220 GCA_035506475.1 Bacteroidota bacterium
ACAAAGTGAGCGTGACCGGCTTTCTCCTGAAGATACAGACATGGGAGGACAGCAAGCTCAACGGGGTCGAAGGGACCTGGTTTGCCATAAGCAAAAACGACTGAACCAGACGCTGCGGGCGGGTGAACCAACTCGCGCCGGGGAGCGTTACTTGAACAAACTCCCGGCGTCCCCTCTGTGCGCGGACGACGGGATGTGCAAGAGAAGTACTTCTATCGCCCCGTTGTCGGGAACATCCCGCTGCCTGTCGGCGGGTCGTTGAGGACGTTTCCTCCGCGGGCGACCCCCGCGACGTTCGTATTCGATTTCGGCTCCTGCCAGCAGAGCGGGAGCTTCCTTCCTTCGGGCCTCCCTCCCCGAAATGTTTTTTTCGAGGTCGTGAAAACTTCCCCCTTGTTCTTCCTCCAGATCTGAAACGGGGGGGGCGGAGGGCCTGACCACGCAGGTCTCTGACAACGCCTTCGGCGAGGTGACGGTGTTCGGCCGCGATTCGGCCCGGCTGGCGCTCGTCGACGAGCTTGGCACAACGTTCGCTTCGCACACGGTGGTAAACGCTTCTACCTCCGTCGTTCCATGAGCCCCAAACGGCCCACCCGGCGTCTTCTCCCTCTCCCAGAATTATCCTAATCCGTTCAACCCCGTCACGTCGATCCGGTACACCGTTGCATCGAGAGCGGATGTTTCGCTCATCGTCTACAATGTCCTCGGACAATCTGTGGCCACGCTCGTGCATGAGACACAGGAGCCGGGCACCTGCACCGTTGGCTTTGACGCCACCCGTTGCGCATCGGGCGTATGCTTCTACACACTCCGGGCCGCGAACATCGCGGAGAGCAGGAAGGTCTCACGTGTGAGATGAGCGCGACGGACTCCAGACAATTCGCGAACATTCGTCGATGCCCGGCGAAACTGGCACCTGTCACCCTGCGATCACCCGACGTATTCACAGATATATTTCCGGCCGAAATAAAGTAACAGGAGTGTGCCCTTCCACATTGCGTGTGAGCGGTCAGTTCGCTAGGTTTGCATGTAGAGTTCATTTCAACGGGCCTTCTTCGTCGTCAGCGGGGAAGGTCTTGTAGGTTTGAGAAGGGTGGCGGGTTCCCCCGTGCGGGGCCCCCGAATGTTAAGAGAGGGACCGGTGGGTTCGAGCAAACATCCGGACATCGTGAGCACCGACGAGGAACAACGCCGCGCATCGATTGTCCGCATAGCCTCTGCGATTGCTGCATGCGGATTCATCGCCGTCACGCTTGCCCGGGTCACCGCCGGCGACAGCGGATTTGCACCTCTTCTCGGATTCGGCGCTGCGGTATCACTCGCCTCGTTCTGGCTTAACCGCCGGGGGCACGCCCTGGTCGCAGGGGTACTCCTGATGATCGTGCTTGTGTTCACTGCGGTGTTCCTCATGATCTTCTCGGAAGGGATTCACGATGCGGCGCTCCTGACCGTTCCGGGCATACTCGTGCTCGCGGCACTCACCGTGCCCCGGCGGCTCTACATCGTCATGGCCGGGGTGTTCGTCCTTCTCCCGGCGGTTGTCGGCACACTGGAACTCACCAGGACGATCGTCACACCCTTCAGCGATCACACGGACGTGCTCGCGATCTTCGACCTGACGATCATCCTTGTCATGACTGCGGCGGCGGTGGAACTCATGACCGCGACGATCACCGGGAGCGCCAGCCGGGCACGGTCAAGCGAGGCCCGGTTCAGGAAGCTCTTTAACAACAGCAGCGAGTCCATATTCGTGTTCGGCGCGCTCAGCGCGACAGGCGCGCCGGAGAAAATCATCGAGGTGAACGACATCGCGTGCTCCCAGCTCGGCTACACGCACGCGGAGATGGTCCGGCTCCCCCCGGCGCAGATCTTCGAACCGGAGAGCATTGCGAAGATCCAGGAGGCATTTTCAAGCCTGAGGGCCGAAGCGAGCGCTGTCTGCGAGTGCCTCTACAGGACGAAGGAGGGTGCGCGGCTGCCGGTGGAACTGAGCATTCAGCGTTTTGATATAGGCGGCGAGCCGGCCATCATCACCAATGCGCGGGATATCACCGAACGAAAACGCGCGGATGACCTCATCAGATCCGCGTTGAGAGAGAAGGAGGTCCTGCTCCGTGAGATTCACCACAGGGTCAAGAACAATATGCAGGTGATCTCGAGCCTCCTCAACCTTCAGGCGAGTCAGACGCAGGATGCGGTGACACGGACGATGCTGGAGGA
>DATJPH010000501.1:0-2917 GCA_035506475.1 Bacteroidota bacterium
CGGTGCGAACGGCCTCGAGGACATGGCAGCCTGCCTCCCTTGTGTGCGTGCAATCCTTGAACCGGCAGCCATTCGCCAGTTCGTGGATATCCGGGAAGCTCTCTTCAATCGCCTCATCGGCTCCCATCACACCCAGTTCTCTCATCCCCGGCGTGTCGATGATGAGGGATCCGCCTTCGAGGAGGGTCAGTTCCCGGCGGGATGTCGTATGCCTCCCTCTGCTGTCTGTCTCCCGCACGGGGGCTGTTTCGAACTGCTCCCGTCCCAGGAGATGATTCAGAAGCGTGGTTTTCCCGACCCCCGATGAGCCGAGCAGGCAATACGTCTTCCCCCTTTCCAGCACCGCTTCCACCGCGGGGAGTCCGCTGCCGTTCGCACTGCTGAACGGAATGACGTTTTCCACGATCCGGGCACCCCTGATTTCTGACGTGAGCGTTTCAAGCTCTCCGGCGCCGGCCAGGTCGCTCTTGCTCAGGAGGATCACCGGCTCGATACGGCCTTCGTGCACCATGACGATATACCGCTCCATCCGCCTGACGTTGAAATTGGCGTCGCATGACTGCATGATGAACGCGACATCGATATTCGCCGCGATCATCTGGAAATCGGACTTCGCCCCGGCGGCCTTCCTCCGGAGATATGTTCTCCGGGGCAGGAGTTCGTGGATGATCGCGAGCGCTCCGTCGTTGTAATACTGCACGAGCACCCAGTCTCCCACGCACGGTACGTCCTGGCTTGTCTCGGCCGTGAAGAGGAGCTTCCCGGTGACTTCCGCCTGCGCCTCTCCTTGCTCGTTTCTGACCAGGTACCTGTCCCTGTCGACCCTCGAGATGCGTGCGACGCGGCAATCCGGCCGCTTCAATTCCTCCCGCTTCTTGTCAAACCATTCGTCAAAACCGAGGTCCGCCAGTGTCATCAACGTGACGGGTGGTAGTACTGGACCGCTTCGGGGAGCGCCTGGCGTATCTGCGCGATGCGCGTCTCGTCCGCCGGGTGCGTGCTCATGAATTCCGGCGGCGCCTTCCCCTTGTTCGCCGCGGACATCCTCTGCCAGAAATCGACCGCCCCGTCCGGGTCATAACCGGCCATGGCCATGAATATCAGCCCGAGGTGATCGGCCTCGCTCTCGTGCGTCCGGCTGTAGGGGAGCAGGACCCCGTACTGCGCCCCGGCCCCGAAGACGCCCATCCAGAGCTGCTGCGTCTGGGCCGGCTTGCTCTTGAGAAGCTCGGAGAGCGCGGCGCCCCCGAACTGGGCGATCATCTCCTGGCTCATCCTCTCGTTCCCGTGTTCGGCGATCGCGTGCGCGATCTCGTGCCCCAGGACGACGGCCAGCCCCTGTTCGTCCCTTGTCAGGGGGAGTATCGCCGTGTACACGACCACCTTCCCCCCCGGCATGCACCACGCATTCACCTCGTTGCTTTCGACGAGGTTGAACTCCCATGCGTATCCCTTGAGCCTGTCGGACAGGTTGTTTGCCGCCATGTACTGCTCGACCGCCCCCCTGATCCTCGTACCGACCCTCCGGACGAGCTCCGCCCCCGACCGGTCGGCGCTTATTTTGTTCTGCTTCACGAAATCCCCGTACTGCTGGAAGCTCGTGGAGAGCATCTCCGATTCGGGGACCAGGTTCAATTGCTTCCTTCCCGTCAGCGGGACGGTGGAGCAGGAGAGCCCCGCAGTGAGCGACGCGACGAGGAACAGTGCTGCGACGCACCTTCGCATGATGCCGGGTGTGATGTTCATGATTGCCCTGCGTGATATTCCCTGCGGTTTACTTCAGCATCCCCTTGAGGATGTCGAGGCCTTTTGATGCGATGTCGCCCTGCGGTATCTTCCCGTCCGGCGTGAGCTTGTCGACGAGCTTCGGGAGGAGGTCCGTCAGATGTGCGGTGACCTGCTGCGGATCTATTCCCGCTTTCGCGGCAAGCTGCTTGATGGTGTCCGACCCGAGCGCCTGCTGAATCTGCTGTGCGGAGATCGGCAGGTTCTGACCCGTGCCTACCCAGGAATTGACGATGTTGCCAAGGCCGCTCCCTTCAAACTGCTGGACAAGCCCCGCGAGACCGCCTCCCTGCTGGTTGGCGACGACCCCCATGACGGCGTTGAGAAGATTGCTTTTGTCGGATGTGCCGCCGGCGAGACTGGCAAGACTATCGAGTATTCCCATGGTGAACCTCTTTCAGTTGGTGAGTGAATTGTGGGTCCGGGACTCTATCAGAGGCAAATGTACCTCCTCCTCCGGATTATAGCAACCCCTCGGTATGGCGGCGGGGCTGATTGCAATTCGTACATGACAGAAGTATCTTATTCACCTACACGGGCTTATCTGGAATTCGAACATGCGAAACAAGAAACTTCCGTATGTACTGGCCGGTCTCTTTATCGTCTACGCGCTTGCCGGATTTTTCCTCCTCCCGTCTCTCCTGAAGCCGAAACTTCTCTCCGCGATCGAGCAGTCCACGGGGAGGAGCGTCTACCTGGGGACGCTCCACACGAACCCGTTCACGTTTTCGGTGACGCTCGGCGATTTCCGTCTCCTCGACAGGGATAGTTCGGTCCTTGTCTCATTCAAAAAGCTCTACGTCAGGTACAGCGTCCCGTCGCTCTTCAGGCGCGTGTGGGGGCTTGCGGAGTTTCACCTGGACACCCCGTACGTCGCCGTCAGGGTGCTTGCCGGCGGCAGGTTGAGCGTGGACGATCTCCTCTCGTCGACCTCCGCCGACACGTCCGCCCCGGAGGCGAACCCCCGGGGGCTGGAGATCGGCGATCTCTTCATCGCGGGGGGGACGATCGTGTACCAGGACCTCTCAAGGCCCCGGCCCCTGACGAAAGTCATCGATTCGCTCGACCTCGCGCTGAAGGATTTCACGACGGTGCCGCAGAAGGAGGGGACGTACGAGTTCGAAGCGGTCAC
>DATJPH010000502.1:0-2392 GCA_035506475.1 Bacteroidota bacterium
GAATTTTCATACGACCGGGGAGACATTCTCGATCGCCCGGTGCAGCACCTGCGGCGTCGCACAAACACTCCCGCGCCCCGCAGACAGCGCTCTCGGGCAGTACTACCCGCCCGCCTATTATCCCATCGGCGGCTATGATCCTTCGTACTATGCGAGAACGCTCAGGCCGGCGCAGCAGGAAAAGCTCGCCATCGTCAGGCAATTCCGCTCATCCGGCAGACTTCTCGACGTGGGGTGTGGCGCGGGGTTCTTCGTCAGGGAAGCTTCGGAGGCGGGCTTTGCCGCGGAGGGGATCGAGTTCAGCCACGACGCGGTTGAATTCGGCCGACGCCAGTGGGGCACCAGGCTCGCGGAGGGCGATATCCTCTCGGCGAGCATCCCCGGCCGCTCCTTCGACGTCGTCACGCTCTGGCACGTCCTGGAGCACATCCCCCGGCCTGTGGAGGCACTCAGGAAGATCAAAACGCTCTTAACGCCGGAAGGTATTCTCGTCATCGCCGTCCCCAATTTCGACAGCATCCAGGCCGGCCTGTTCCGCGGCCGCTGGTACCATCTCGAAGTTCCCCGTCACCTGTACCATTTTTCTCCCTCCTCGCTTCGCCGGCTCCTTGCCGGAGAGGGTTTCACGGTGGAGGCGGAATCCCAGCGATCACCGGAACACAACTGGGCAGGGATACTCGGGAGCCTCATGCCGCTTGTCTCCCCCGACGGCTCCCTGGCTGGATCCATCTTCCGGCGCGTGGCGGCCAGGCCTGCTTCACGCGCCCTGGCGACGCTTGAGACCGCGTTCCGCCGCGGCGGGACGTTCACACTTGTCTCCGCATTGAAGGCATAACGCGCCCATGAGCCGCACAGTGCCGCATCCCGACGTCTCGATCGTGTTCACGCAGTGGAACGTGAAGGATATGCTCAGGGACTGCATCCATTCAGTCCAGGAGAAGACGAAGGGTCTCTCGTACGAAATCATCGTCGTTGACGACGGATCGACCGACGGGAGCCCCGACATGGTCCGCGCAGAATTCCCCGAGGTGATTCTGGCCGTCAACCGGACGAATATCGGCGTGGCAAAATCCTACAACAAGGGGGTCGCGCTGGCAAAAGGCAGATACGTCCAGATGCTCAACTCGGACATGGTCCTTGTCAACAATGCCATCAAGATCCTTCTGGATTTCCTTGAATCGCACCCCGAAGCCGGCGCCTGCGCAGGGAAGCTCCGTAACAGGGATATGACGACGCAGGTGTCGTACGGATCCTTCCCGGGATTGGTCCAGGCGTTCTCCCAGGCGTTCGGGCTGTCGCACATTCTTCCGTTCGTGCAGTGGCCGCAGATAGGCATCTGTCCCCCGGAATCAGTGACGGCACCGATCGAGGCCGAATACCTCTCCGGTGCGGACATGCTCATCAGAAGAGACGTGATCAACGCCGTAGGTTTTTTCGACGAGCGCTATACGAGCTACTGCGAAGAAACGGATTTCTGCTACAGGATCAGGCACGACACACGCTGGCGGCTTTTTTACGTCCCGGAGGCGGAGATCATTCATTTCGGCGGCCAGTCATTCAGCAAAGTCCCTGAATATCGTCTCCGGCTGATGTATTCGGGCTACAACAAGTTCCTCACAAAGCACCACGGGCGGCTCTATGCGCTGGCGACGCGGATGCTCTATGCATTCCAGTTTGCGCGGAAATGGGCCGTGGCAAAAGTCAAATCCCGCTTGGCTCCCCGGGACGATCTGAAGTGGATGATCACCGAATCCGCGTGGCATATAAAATACGCCCTCTTCCCGCAGGAAGGGCGAATCTGACACAAGCTCATGGAGGGACCGCCGTCATGGCCGGCTCACTCATCACCCGCCACCCGCTCCGTTTTCACGAAGACGACCGCGGCGTCAGGTACAACGACATCTTTCCCGTCGACAGGGGGGACGTCAACGCGACGATCGTGTATCCGGGCGCGCTGTCCGCATGGCACCGTCACCAGTTCCAGGACGACTACCAGATCTGCATCAAGGGGGCGCTGAAGTTCGGGTTCTGCGACAGGCCGGCCGGGGAAGGGGGGAAAGCCGAGTGGGTCTATTCCTCGGAACGGAGCGCGAAGGACGGCGCGCTGTTCATCCCGCGCGGGATCTGGCACGGCTACTATAACTTCACAAATGAGCCTGCGGTGGTCCTGTACTGGCTCACGAGCAAATACAACCCCGCCGATGAGGAACGGATGACGATCGAGGCCATGGGGTTCGACTGGGTACGCCGTGCAAAATAGGATTCTCGTCACCGGCGGGACCGGACAGCTGGCGGGAGAGCTTCTGAAGGTCGACAGGGATCTGCTTGCTCCGTCGAAGAAGGAGATGGACATCTCCTCCTACGATTCCATTGAATCTTACTGTGCACCCCG
>DATJPH010000503.1:0-3035 GCA_035506475.1 Bacteroidota bacterium
CTGCTCGTCGGGATGGGGACGTCGATCACGATGTTTCTGGCCGTGAAGTTCCAGTGGATCGATCCCGCGCGGATCACCCTTTCGAGCGCGGCGAGCGATATGGCCGTGAACTTCTGGCGGGCATGGTGGGCGTGGCTTGTCTGCTTCGTGACGACGATCATCATCAGCCTCTTTACGAAGAAGAAGCCGCGCGAAGAGCTTATTGGGCTTGTGAAGGGACTGACGCCGGAAACGGCGCGGGACGGGATACCGTTCATGAAGCGGCCCGAATTCTACGCGATCCTCTCCGCGATCGTTCTCGTCATACTCAACGTTTACTTCTGGTAAGGGGGACGCGCATATGAAACCGATCTGGTATTTTGTGGGGCTCTTTCTGACCGTGACGGGGCTCGTCGTCCTTGCCTCGGGGATCTACGATCTCATCAACCCGCCTGTGGAGAAGACGGTTCTCGCCAACCTGCACGCCGGCGTCTGGTGGGGGGGGATCATCCTCCTGTCGGGCCTCCTCTTCTACGTTGTCAACAGGAAGAAGACCGTCGAGTAACACACTGGTGGTTCGGGCGGGGCGCCCTTGCACAGGCGCGCCCCGTCAGAATCCCACGCTCAGTCCCGCCTGCACGCCGATGAACGTCGCCGTGTTCACACCGGTGATCGGCGTTCCCATGAACTCCCGCGGTTCGATCCTGTCGTCTGCGTTCGAGAATGCCGTGTAGGTCCCCCCGAGATCGAGCGTCATGCTCGACGAGAGGACGAACTTCAGCCCGGCGTCGATGCTGATCGCCGGCTCGGTCCACGAGCTCGTAAAATTGCCCGACGACACGGAAGATCCCGGGGGTGCTGCAAGCCCGGAGAATCTCCTGTGAAGAAACCCCACGCCGCCCGAAAACCCGAAGAAGGGCCTGACGAGGGCGCCGTCAAACGTGAGCCTTCCGCCGACCGTCAGGAGGAGAGCCTGGAAAGGTCCGCTGGCGCTGTACCCGGTTGCGCCGCCGGCGGCGGCGGCCGATGCGTTGATCTTCTCGCTCGAATACTGCCAGCGCGCGTAACACCCCTGCGCCAGGACGCTGATATTGTCGTTGAGGAGAACGGACATGACGCCTGTGGCGGCATACCCGGTGCCGACGAGCTGCTTGAGCCCGCGAACGGGGAACGCGGGGCCTCCTGCAAGTGAAATCTCAAACTGATTCTCCGCGTGGAGCGCTGAGAGCGAAACGAACGCAGTAAGAAGAGCGGCTGAAAAACGCAGCATGAATATCTCCGAATGTGAAACTACACAAAATCGTGTATTTTCGGTCCAATTCCAAGGCCGCCCGGCTTGACAGCGAGGATTCTCTCTGATATATTACAGATATATCTCAGTGCCAATTTCCAGAGGGAGATCATGGCGATACGGTGGGCCGGCGTCTATACCGCGCTGACGACGAAGTTCGACGAAAGGGGGGGCCTCGATCTCCGGGAGATGGAGGCGCATATCGGCCGTCAGCTCTCGGCCGGGGTTCACGGGATCATCGTCCTTGGCTCTCTCGGAGAAAACGGGACGCTGAGCCAGGCCGAGAAGCAGGAGGTCGTGCGTATGGCATCCTCCGCATGCCGGGGGAAGGCCCCGGTCATCGCCTGCGTCGCGGAAACGACCACCTCCGCCGCGTGCGGGTTTGTCCGCGACGCGCAGGAGAGCGGCGCGGAAGGGTTCATGCTCCTCCCCCCGATGCAGTACGTGTCAGACCCGGCTGAGACCGAGACGTATCTCCGGACCGTGGCGCGGGCATCGGATAAGCCCGTGATGCTTTACAACAACCCTGTCGCCTACAGGGTCGACGTCACGCCGGAGATGTTCGCCCGGTTGGCTGACGAGCCGAAATTCGTGGCGATCAAGGAGTCTTCGGACGACGTCAGGAGGATCTCCGACATCAGGAATCTCGTCGGGGACCGCTATGCGATATTCACCGGGGTCGACGACCTGGCGATGGAGAGCCTGATACTGGGCGCCGCCGGATGGGTGGCCGGCCTGGTCTGTGCGTTCCCCCGGGAGACCGTTGTCCTCTACTCCCTGGTGAAGGCGGGCCGCATAGACGAGGCACTTCCCCTCTACCGCTGGTTCATGCCCCTGCTCCACCTTGACGTGTCCGTGAAATTCGTCCAGAACATCAAGCTCGCCGAGGCGATGGCTTCCGGCGGCAACGAGCGGGTCCGTCCCCCCAGGCTTCCCCTTGCAGGAGAAGAGCGTGCCCGGGTCGAGCGGACGATCGCCCGGGCAATGGCAACCAGGCCGAAACTACCTCAGGTGTGACTATGACACCGGTAAGAGATTCAGTGCACGGGCTCTATATCGGCGGGGAATGGGTTCCCGGAGCGCACGAAGCGGAAGACATCAACCCTTCCGATACCGGCGATGTCGTCGGCCGCTACGCCCAGGGGGATGCCTCGCACGTCGCCGCTGCGGTCAGGGCGGCCGGGGGCGCCGCCCCGGCCTGGGCCGCGAGCACGCCCCAGCAGCGGTTTGACGTCCTTGATTTCATCGGGACGGAGATCCTCGCACGGAAGGATGAGCTCGGGAGGCTGCTCGCGCGCGAGGAGGGGAAGACGCTTCCCGAGTCGATCGGGGAGGTGAGCCGCGCGGGGTCGATATTCAAGTTTTTTGCGGGGGAGGCTCTCAGGGTCGGAGGAGAGCATATCCCATCGGTCCGTCCCGGCGTCGAGATCGACATGCTCCGCGAGCCGCTCGGTGTCGTGGGGCTGATTACCCCCTGGAATTTTCCCGCCGCCATCCCTGCCTGGAAGACCGCACCCGCGCTTGCGTTCGGTAACGCGGTCGTGCTGAAACCCGCGGAGCTCGTCCCGGGTTCGGCCTGGGCACTTGCAGAGATTATCTCCCGCTCCGGGCTCCCCCCGGGGGTCTTCAACCTCGTGATGGGGAAGGGGAGCGTCATCGGCGAGGCTCTCGTGACGAATCCCGGGGTGGCTGGGGTGAGCTTCACGGGATCTGTCGGCGTGGGGACGCTCGTTGCCGCCAGATGCGCCTCGCGCCTGGCTCGCGT
>DATJPH010000504.1:0-3503 GCA_035506475.1 Bacteroidota bacterium
TGGCATACTGCGGTCCCCACCCGAACCACTCGACGTTCATCCGGTTCGCGGTGTCGTAACCGGGGCGATCTGGGTCCCACCAGTTCCAGAGGTCCGGCCGGGCTCCCCACCACTGTTCCCCGTCGAGCTGAACGACCACGGGGATATCGTACTTCTCAGAGAGGGAGAGGAATTCGTCCATCGCCTCCCTGACCCGCTCATGGGAGTCGTTGAGATATGAAAAAATGGCGCCAATACCGAGCGGGGGGTGTTCGTGAGTCCTCCCCTCGGCCAGATGCGCTACCTCGGCAAAAATCGGAGCGTACGCCTCTCCGGGGATGATGTTGACCACGACGAACTGTTCCGCCGGTATTGCCGCGCCCTGGCAGAAACAGAGAGGTGCGCCCAGGAGAAGAGCTGCGAGGAGAATCGTATGAGATGGTATTCCCGTCATGGTGGCCAGCATACAAAACGGGTCCCCCAAAATCAAACCGGAGCGCAACCCCCGGGTACCAGGCGATCTGCCGTTACGGACTGCTCCTGGCGGTGTTCGTACGGGGCTTAGCAGGGTGACGCTGCGCACAGGCGCGGCTGCGCGGGTTGCTACTCCCGGTACTTTGCGCTATATACCATGGCTCTCGTTGTGCCGCTCTTTGCCATTCCTTCAATGCGATCGGGTACCCCCCGGAACGGCAGGCCGATTCTTCTGCGTCCCGCTATTTCTGAGGGTGGCACCTTGCCAGGCACACGAGAGCGGACGTCATGGGGGGGGAGATTGATCGTGGTTGCATGCGGGAATACTCAACCACAAACAATCAGAAGCCACACCCATGAGAAAACACTTCTTCTTTGCTCTGGCGGCGCTCTGTGTTGCGGGGACTGCCGGTTTGCAGTTCGGATGCAGCAAAAACAGCGGCCCGTCAGGTCCGGCGCTTCCCGCGAAAGTCCAGACGTATGCCGTGACGACAAATGTCCTGAATCCGCTTGGTAGCTCGCAGGGGGGAGCGACGGTATCGCTTGTCAATCCTCCGTATCCCAACGGGACATACGCAGACCAGCCGTTCGAAGTGACGACCGACAGTGTCGGTAACGCCACGATCCAGGCACCGCTCGGATCGCAGACCATCACCGCGAAGATAGGAACGCTCTTCCAGGCCTCGACGACGGTCAACGTCGTCGCCTCGTCAACTCCGCTCGTGGCCCCGCAGCTCCGGCTCGCGCAGAATTCGAGTCTGAAGGTTCTTGTCGTCCTGGCCGATTGTGAGAACCTCGAAGACGTTCTCAAGAACGTCGGGTTCACGATTTTCGACCAGGTATACATCGACAGCCTGCGTGACCGCGCGACCGCCGATTCAGTCGGAACGCTGACCTTTCTCAAGAAGTACAACTACGTCTTTTCCGACTGCCACTGCTCGACCGAACAGGGGTCGGAGTACGCCGTGCTTTCACGAGTGTACGGGCGGTTCGTCACCGCGGGCGGCAAAATGTACGGCGGCCACTACAACTACTTTCATCTCCAGCGGATCTGGTCTCCGAACTACACGAAGAGCTGGAAGGGGACGACGGTGGGAAACGATTCTATCCAGGTGCTGAACCGGGCTCTTGCCTCCGCCGCAGGATACACGGTCAGCGCCTGGTCATCCGGATTGAGCTACTACGATATGTTCACGGATATCCCGGCAACGTCGACCGTCTACGCGATTCTGAAGAACAGCTCGCCGCAGGGTGCGGTGATCGTCGTGAACGTCGTAGGCTCCGGCAAATACGTCTGGACAAACTACCATAACCAGGACGTCGGGACCGATCCCAGGCTCCTGAAGCTCATACAGTTTTTCCTCTGGTCCATGTAGCTGGAGGATAGTTTTTCGGTGTCCCGGGAACCGGCCCGCTTCCTGCGGGCCGGTTCCACCTGTACGTCCGGCATGGCGATCAGCATTGGTCGCCGGAGGCACCCCTGATGTGGAAGACCTCCACCATCGCACTCTCTGTACTCTCCCTGGTGTCTCATCCGTCGGACGCGGGCGGCCTCCCCGTCCTGCATGCGGACTCTCCGCACCGTGACACCATTGTCGTCGCATATACCCTGAACGTCTCGCGTGCAGTACAGGCGGGCGGTTTTTCTCCCGGTGACACGATTCGCGTGTATGCGGGGTTGTACGGCACGACATCAGATTCGGGGATGACCGGAAAGTCTCTGACCCATGTCATCGGTTCTCTCTACCGCCTGACGGACACCGTCGTGTCGACACGGGGGATGCTCCTGGATTATCAGTACCGGAGCCTGCAGCGGGGGAGAGAGGTCGGAGAGCACTACTTCGGATTTGCCTCCGCCGGTTCGCGTCCCGGTGAGTCGCTCCTGCGCCAGATCAGGATTCCCGACGCGGGGGCCCTGACGGTTCTTGACACGCAATCCTGCGCGGAATGCTCGCGCAGGCAGCCCGAGTTCGAGAACACGCGGGTCCTGCAGAGGAACCTCCGCGTCCTCTGGACACTTGATATCCGCCCGGCGATCTACCAGATGCGGTCCGGCGATTCGCTGGTCCCGGTTCAGGGGACACGCACGGTCCGGGACCCTGACTCGATCCGCACGTGGGGTGTCTATATTAACGGTCCCGCCGCGGGCGGGTGGGGTACAGGGGGCAGCGGCTCATGGGAGATAGAGACGTCGACGGATACCGCGCGGCGCATGTGGGACGACGGCTCGCACGGTGATCTCGTTGCAGGCGACTCCCTCTACACGCGGATGATTCTCTACTCTCCTGACAGCGTCAAGGTATACAGCAAGGGGCAGGCGGGGCAGATATTCAAATTCAGCATCGGCGGAAGCGACAATGAGTGCGGCAGGGGAGGCCTCGGAGACACACATCTGGTAAACCTGAGCGACAGGGATTCCACGTACACCGTGGCCAGCGCATGGGGGAGCATCAACCTCGGATTCTATACTGCCTGGGATTATGGTCTTTACAACCCCGTGAACGGAGTGGACCGACTTCCCGTGCCTCCCCCCGGCGCGAGGCTTGAGCAAAACTATCCGAATCCTTTCAATCCATCAACGACGATACGATTTGTCCTTGTCCGCCGATCGTATGTCAGGCTTGTTGTCTTTAATGTACTCGGCCAGCGGGTGGCGACGCTGCTCGACGCCGAAACGGATCCCGGGATCCATGCCGTGAATTTCGACGCGCGGAGGCTTGCAGGCGGAGTCTATTTCTACCGGCTGAGTGCGGGATCGTACAGAGAAACCAGGCGGCTCCTCGTCATCAAGTAATCCCCCCGGGGGGCTTGAAGATACTGATCTGCGCTCCTGTACGTCTCGAAAATCCCGACGAACACGAGCCTGTCGTCGAGGTACGTTCTGGCCTCCGCAAGATTCCCCTTCTGCACCGCGCTGTAGAATGCCTTCGGGATGCTCCCGTTTCCCGCCATGATTGCCCCTCCGTTGAGGAGTATTGAGAATACTCACCATAATTGCGGAAGCGGTGTTCCCGATTCCAGCAGGGATTTCAGACTCGAGAGGACTTTGG
>DATJPH010000505.1:0-2119 GCA_035506475.1 Bacteroidota bacterium
TTGCGGCCGAAATTGAAAATCAGCGTCCCCCAGTCCTGGTGTTCCCCCTTCCGCGGATCGGCGTGCTCGTAGAGGTGCGTCCCGTCGAACTCCGCGAGCGCGTGCATGTCCTTCGGAAAATGCGCCGGGACCCAGTCGAGCACCACGCCGATGCCTCCCGAGTGACACCTGTCCACGAAGTACTGGAAATCCGCTGGACTCCCGAACCTGCTCGTCGGGGCGAAATAGCCTGTGACCTGGTATCCCCACGAGCCGTCGAAGGGATGCTCCATCACAGGCATCAGCTCGATGTGGGTGAATCCCTCCTGCCGGACGTAGTCGACCACGCTGTCGGCAAGCTCGCGGTACGTCAGCGGCCGGTTTCCGTCCGCGCGCCGCCACGACCCGATGTGCAGCTCGTACATGGCAAGCGGCTTCCCGAGCTGCCCACCGGCGGCGCGCGATGCCATCCACGACGCGTCATGCCATGCGAATCCTCTCAGGAAGTTCACCCTCGACGCCGTCCGGGGCCGGATTTCCATCTCGACGGCGTACGGGTCCGTCTTGTCCATGATGAACCCGTTCTGCGTCTTCACCTGGAACTTGTACAGCTCCCCCTCCGCGAGACCGGGGATGAATATCTCCCAGATGCCCGAAGAGCCGAGCACGCGCATCGCGTGGAATCGCCTGTCCCACCCGTTGAAATCGCCGATCACGCTGACGCTCCGGGCCGAGGGGGCCCAGACCGCGAACTGGACGCCGCCGATGCCGTTTACCTCGCCGTAATGCGCACCCAGCTTTTCGTAAATCCTGTGGTTGTCGCCGGCGTTGAAGAGATAGATATCGAAGTCGGTCAGCGTCGGCATGAACGAGTAGGAATCGTTGAACTGCTCGACATGCCCGCCGGGGAGCGTCTTGCGGAGCTCGTACGGGAAAACCTCGGCGCATTCCGGGATCACGGCTTCAAAAAACCCGTGGTCGTGGACGCGCTTCATCGGGATCTCTTTCCCGGCGAGCTTCCCGGAGCGCGGCATCACGGCAGCACTTTCGGCGCCCGGGAGAAAGGCGCGCACGGCAAGGCGCTTCCCCTCGAGCAGGTGAGGCCCGAGCACGGTGAAGGGATCGTGGTGATCCGTGTGGATGATCCTGTAGACTTCGTCAACGGAAGCGGTGGTGTTCATAGTGGGTCAGGTGGTTTCCGGAGTCTCATCCTCTCCCCCCTCCGCTGCGGCCTCTCCCCCCCCGAGAAGCTTTGCCGCCTCGCCGGCAGGGAGCTCCTGCACGCTGCGGAGCTTCCGCTCGATCGCCCGTGTCCGCGTGGCGGCAGTCTCGATCGTCGTGCTCGCCTCCTGGAGCTTCTTGTACGTCCTGTCGAGCACGTCGCCGAATTTCCCGAACTCGGTCTTCACAGCACCGAGCAGCGCCTGGGTGAGTCGTTCCGCCAGGTGAGCGAGCGGCTGGAGCAGGTGCACGTGGGGCTGGGAGAAATGCGCGCGCTTGCCACGGGCGTGGGGGATCTGAAGAAAGTGCTCACCAACGTCCGCACGCGCGGCACCTGGGGTGAGGTGCAGCTTGGTGCGCTCCTGGAGCAGATACTCAGCCGGGAGCAGTACGAGAAAAACGTCGCAACGAAATCGGGGAGCAACGAGCGCGTCGAATTCGCCGTCAGGCTCCCTGGACGGGACGATGCGGGGCCCCTCTGGCTCCCGATCGACGCGAAATTCCCGCAGGAAGACTACCAGCGCATCGTCGATGCCGCAGAGGCGGCAAACCCCTCCCTCCTGGAGGAATCGGCCAAACAGCTCGAAGCGCGCATCCGCCTTGAAGCGAAGACGATCCGTGAGAAATACGTTGACCCCCCGCGCACGACGGATTTCGCGATCATGTTTCTCCCCACGGAAGGGCTCTACGCAGAGGTGCTCCGCCGCCCCGGGCTCACGGACGATCTCCAGAACGACTACCGGATACTGGTGACCGGGCCGACGACGCTCTCCGCGCTCCTGAACAGTCTCCAGATGGGGTTCCGGACGCTCGCCATCGAGAAACGGTCGGGCGAAGTCTGGGCACTGCTGGGCGCCGTCAAAACGGAGTTTGGGAAATTCGGCGACGTGCTCGACAGGACATACAAGAAGCTCCAGGA
>DATJPH010000506.1:0-2450 GCA_035506475.1 Bacteroidota bacterium
GGGATTTACTTTGCAGTCCTGATCACGCCTGAGTTCATGGACATGAGGAAGATGGTGCTGCTTCACTAGCGATCGCCCGGGCGGATCAAGGCCCTCCGGAACACAGCGCGGCCCCGGTTCCCTCTATGACAGGAAACCGGGGCCTTCGTGTTTCTCCCCGTACACATTCAGACTGCCCGCCCCCGCTGTCTCAGGCCTCCCCCGGGACGCCGTAGGAACGGAGCCTGTCGTAGAGGGCCTTGCGGCTGATCCCGAGCATCTTCGCCGCGCGGGATTTGTTCCCTCCGGCCGAGGCAAGTGTCTGCAGGATGATCATCCTCCCCGCCTCGTCAAGCGACGTTCCCACAGGGATCTCCACGACGTTCGTCCTTCGCGTTGACGCCGCCAGCACCCGATCGGGGAGGAAACGGGGTTCCACCTCTTCCTGCGGGCAGACAAGGACGGTCCGCTCCATCATGTTCTTGAATTCGCGGACATTCCCGGGCCAGTCGTACCCTGTCAGTATGTCCATGCTGAGACTGTTGAACTGCTTCCGCGCGGTCCCGTATTTGCGCGCGAACGCGTCGAAATAATGTTCTGCCAGAAGAGGGATATCCTCCCGCCGCTCCCGGAGCGGCGGGATATGGAGCTCGATCACGCTGAGGCGGTAGTAGAGGTCCTCGCGGAGGTCTCCCCCCCGGATCGAAGATGTCACGTCCCGGTTTGTCGCCGCGGTGATCCGGACGTCGACACGGACCTCGTCCTTCCCCCCCAGGCGGCGGAATGCCTTCGACTCTATGGCGCGCAGGAGCTTTGCCTGCGACGCGGGGTGCATTTCGGCGATCTCGTCGAGAAAGAGGGTTCCCCTGTCGGCCATCTCGAAGCACCCCGAGCGTTTCGACGTCGCCCCGGTGAACGCCTCCTTTTCATGACCGAAGAGCTCGTTGTCCACAACGTCCCGGGGCATTGCGGCGCAGTTGACGGCGATGAACGCGTTTTCGACCCTGGGACCGCTGTAGTGGATCAGCCTCGCGATGACCTCTTTCCCGGTCCCGCTCTCCCCCGTAATAAGGACGGAGGCCTCCGACCGGGCGACGAGCGCGATACGCGAACGGAGCTCGCGGATCGTCTCGCTCTTGCTTATGAAGACAGGTTCTTCTGCACGGGTGTTTCCGGCGGGTGCTGCGACCGTCCCCCTTTGAAGGGAAACGGCGGCCTCGTCGGTGTGCGTCATGCAAATCCTCCCCGGGGTTAGGTGCGATAAGCCTGCGGTCCAGCGTGTGGTATATAATGTACAGCCGGCTCACCCGATCGTTCGTGACAGTGGTCACTGACCGGGCGGAGTGCGGAAGACGCTACATCTGTTCGGGCGCGGAGATGCCGAGAACCGCACACCCGTTCCGGAGAACGGACCGGGCCGCGTGGCTCAGGGCCAGGCGGGAGCGGGTCAGGGGCGCGTCGTCGGTAACGACGCGGCACTCGTGGTAGAACCTGTGGAACGCAGTGGCGACCCCCTGCAGGTAGTCCGCCAGGCGGTGCGGTTCGTAGGCGAGCGCGCACGACTCGAGCACTTCCGGGAACAGGAGAAGCATCTTGATCAGGTCGGTCTCCGCCGGAGCCGCAAGGAGCGAGGCGTCGAATCCCTCGTGGGCGCCCGCGCCGGGCGCCTCCCCGGCGTAGCGGAGTATGCTGCAGATCCTCGCGTAGGCGTACTGGAGGTAGTAGACGGGGTTCTCGTCGGAGCGTTTCCTGGCCAGGCCCAGGTCGAAATTCAGGTGGCTGGAGATCGTCCGCATGATGAAGAAATACCTGACCACGTCGGCGCCCACCTGCTCGATGAGCTCGTCCAGCGTGATGAAATTCGCCTTCCGGGTCGACATCTTCACGACCTCCCCGTCCTGGAGGATCGTGACGAACTGGTGGATCAGGACGGTGACGCGCCGCTCGTCCAGCCCGAGCGCTTTGAGGGCGGCAAGCACGTCGGGAAACGTCGCGATGTGGTCCGCGCCGAAGACGTCGATCATCAGGTCGAACCCGCGGCTGAACTTGTCCCTGTGGTAGGCGATGTCCGGGAGCCTGTACGTGGGCTCGCCGGTGCTCTTGACGATCACCTTGTCTTTCTCCAGCCCGAGCGCGGTGGTCCTGAACCAGACCGCTCCCTCGCTGTCGTAGGCGAGATCCTTCGCGCGGAGCTCGTCGATGACCTCCCTGATCTTCCCACGCTCGTAGAGCCAGTTCTCGTTGAAGAACGACCCGAAGACGATCCCGAGCGCGCCGAGCGTCTTCTTGATATCCGCGAAGATCTCCGTCTCCGCCTGCTCCTTGAATTTCCCCTCGGCGGGCTCGCCGCGCAGACGGTCCCCGTCCGACCCGACAAGGTGCCGCGCGATATCCCGGATATAGTCCCCCTGGTAATAGTCGTCCGGGAACTTCACCCGGTCGCCGAGGAGCTCCAGGTAGCGGTGGCGGAC
>DATJPH010000507.1:0-4386 GCA_035506475.1 Bacteroidota bacterium
TCCGCCGCTCACAGAAGCTCCGCGCCGGCGAGCCCGACGACTTCAACATCCGCAACCAGGCGGACTTTCTCACGACGCTCGGCGAGACCACGGAGACGTTCACGATGCTGCTCGCCGGCATCGCCGCCGTCTCGCTGCTCGTCGGCGGCATCGGGATCATGAACATCATGCTCGTCTCGGTGACAGAGCGGACGCGCGAGATCGGCCTTCGGAAAGCCGTCGGCGCCAAGCGAAGCGCCATCCTGCTGGCGAGCATTGCTTCGGTCTCCCTCCTCGTGGGAGGGATCGGCATCATGAACATCATGCTCGTCTCGGTGACAGAGCGGACACGGGAGATCGGCATACGCATGTCGGTCGGCGCGCGTTCACGGGACATCCTGACGCAGTTCCTGATCGAGGCGCTCGTCCTGAGCCTCATGGGGGGGGTGGCGGGGATCCTCCTGGGGGTGAGCGGATCAACGGCAATCTCCCGCATCGCCAGATGGCCGACGATCATCACGTTCTTCTCGATACTCCTCTCGTTCGGTTTCTCGATCGCCATCGGCATATTCTTCGGATTCTACCCTGCACGGAAGGCGGCGCTCCTGAACCCGATCGACGCACTCAGGTACGAATAGCAGAAGGGCCCGGGGAGCAATTCCCCGGGCCCATGGCCATGCGCGGACCCTTTTGATCGGTGGAGCGTCAGGGGGCGCTAGTGCGTGATCACGTAGAGAAAAGCCCCGATCACCGGACCGCGCATGCGGCGTCCCTTCTCCCCCTGCGGCGGGGGGGTCGGAGGCGGACCGTACACAGGCTGGAAGAGATAAGCGACGTGCTTCACGGTATCAACGGAAATCGTCTTCGCCCCCGCAGCCGTCGTGACCGTGGCAACCACGGTGTATTTGTCCGGCGAATCTTCGTGCACGATCGTCACGCTGCTGTCCCGCCCCGCAGGAATGTAGATCAGTTTCTCCGCAGGGTCCCAGCCGAGCGCATCGACCCCTTCCCCGTTCTGAATCGTTGCCACGATCTTCCCGGTCTTCGCATCGAGGACGGCGGAGGTCTTGCCGCAGCCGGTGAATATCCGGTCCGACGAGCGGTCGTAGGCGATCCCGGTCGGTCCGTCGCAGGGATCGATCGGCCATGAGGCAAGCACGGTCATCGACTTGCCGTCGATGACCTGAATCGTATTCTTCCCCTCGTTGTTGACGAAAATCTTCCCTTTCCCGTCGCCCGCCGCGCCTTCCGGCGAGTCGTCTTCGAGCTTCGCTTCCCCCGTAATCACCCCCCTGTCGGGGTCGACGGCCGTCGCCGTCCCGGCGGGCCTGCTGTGGTTCGTCAGTATGACACGGTCCAGGAAGTCGTCGTACATGATCCCGTCCAGTCCGCCGGACGGGATCCTGATTTTCCGGATCACGGCGAGCGTCTTGAGGTCGAACATCGTGAGCGTGGAATCACCCCGGTTTGTCGTGAACCCGTGGTTGTATTTTGCGACGAGCGCGATGCCGTGAGTGTTCGGCGTCTCGGGAATGTCGCCGATCACCGTCCCCTTGTTCCCGTCGAGCACCATGACGTGAGTCCCGCGGGAGACAAATACGCGGCCGGTGCCGGGCTCGGCGGTGAGATAATCAGTGCCGCCTTCGCCGCCGATGCTGTACTTCTGAACTTTGAACGTCTGTGCCTGCACGCCCGCGCTTATTCCCGAGGCGATCAGGAGCGCAGAAACGATACCGCAGGATATTCTCATCAGTGTTCTCCATAGTTAGTTTCACAACGCCGGGAATTCCCAAGAGGCAGGTGGCCACGGGGCTGTCTCCAGTATAGGCATAATTGCAGTGCGGGTCAACGGAGAGTGGAGGCAGAAGTAATCGTCAAATTCCAGGCTTTTTGGCCAATTCCGCGCTCCTCTTCCCATTTGATCTTTATCACGTAAGTCTAGACATTAAGTTGCGTGAAATCACATCACTTTGTCGGTATTTAGTATAGATTGGGGGAGATTCGAAACAGTGAAGAGGTCAGCATACGGACAGGGAGGCTGAAGTGCGGAGGAAGAACATTCAACTCAAGATCTGGTGACAAAGGATATGACTATACCTCCGTACATCATCGTCACATGCATCGCCGCTGCAGCGGCGGGGGGGATCATTCTCCTCCTCCGGTGGTCACACCGGAGGGGCATCGAGAGGGCGAAAGCGGAAGCGATCAGGGAAGCGAACAGGCTTCTCGAGGCCTGGATCTGCCGTTACTGCGGACTCCTGAGCCTGATACGGAACGACGAATGCATCTGGTGCAGCGCCCCGCGGCCGGAAGAGTATATCTCCCGGATGATCGCGGCAAAAGATTTCAGCGCACAGATCCGGAAGGCGCAGGCGAAGCTCCACGCCGAGAGCTCCGGCAGGGTGGATCTGTAGCGCGCGATTTCCCTATTTCCCCCTGCTGAGAAGAAGCTGGCGGTTGTCCTCCTTCACGGCCTCGTTGTAATATTTCTTGAACGGCGCGTAATCCTCGGGATTCACCACCAGCTTCATGAAGACCATCGTCCGCGTCGCGTCGAGCGTCCCTTTCGCGTACCGGTACACGACGGAGTACGTCGAGGCCGCATCCGCAAACCGCACGGACTTCGGCACATCTTTCAGCACGAACCCGGCCGGCATTTTGAGATGGACAGTCTCCCTGACCGTATCGTCGGTGACCCCCACCATGTACGGGTACGCGCGCGATTCATAGGAAAGCCCTTCCTCGGGCGAGAGTTTGTCCTTCCACGGAATACGGATCAGCCTGAACCCGCCCGCTTCGGACATGAACTGCGGCACCCTGTACTCCTGAACGTCCTCCATGACGGAATCCAGCCCGTCCAGGTTCTTCAGCGTGAAATCCTTCACCTCGATATTCGGGTAATCGTTGCTGAGCGACTCGGTCAGGCTCTTGATGCAATCAGCCCTGCTCTTGTTCCTGTACGCCGACCGCATCGAGGCCCCGACAGCGCCGGTGCGGCGGGAGGTGGTCACTGAGGTCAGGCTGTTGTCGTCGTTGAGCGCGGCCCGCGTCTCGCGGACGATATTATTCGGCTCGAACTGCTTCTGCGTGAGGTGGGTCGGCGCCAGACTTCCGTCGCCTATCGCAAGCGAAAACGCCCCCCGGTCCACGGGGGGGATGCTCCCCACAGGGAAATTCGACGCCGTCAGGTCGATGTGCTGCACCCCCCCTTTGAGCTCGACGCCGACGATGCAGTGATTGAACGCAATGGCGGGGGGAATGTGCCTGTTATACCCCTCGTCCCACGTGTTGACAAGGACATAGTGCGCCTTGATCCCGGCCTCGCCCAGCATGGCGATGCAGAGCGTCGCCATGTCCTTGCAGTCCCCGAGGCGCTGCACAAGGACGTCGCGCGCCCGCTGCGGGACGAAGCCCGACTGCCGGAACGACACGCTGCTGTAGCGGATGTTTTCCGTGATAAAACCGTAGATGGACTTCACCTTCTCCTCGTCGGTCATCGACGGCTTCCCGCCGAGCAGGTTCGCCACCTCGTCCCTGATCTCGAACGTCGACCTGGTCTTCGTCCTGGCGAGGTCCGAATACCAGCTGGCGATGTATTCCCAGGAGGGGAGGCTCGAGACAAAGAGGATCTTCCCCACATCGCTGAAGACCGGCATCCCCTGTTCGTAGCGGATGGCGGGCTCGTTCCTGGCCTCCCATTCGTAGAGCATCCCGTCCGCCACGGGCCGGACCACGGGCGCGTCGGCCGTGAACTGCGTCTGGTGCGTGAACTGTGCATCCCGCGGAACCATGAGCGCATACCGGCTTATCCGGACCGGGAAGAACCCGTTGAAGACGTGCGTATCCCAGAAGTGCTTTGCGAGCATGCCCCGGTAGTAATTCTTCAGCTTCCACTTCAGGTAGATGCAGTCGTTCGGCTCGAGCGACTTGAATACGACCTGGCCGCCGTCCACGTCCGCCTTGACCTCGGTGCCGTCCTTCTTTATCGTGACGGCCTTCTCGACGATCAGCTCTTCATTATACCTGTTGTGGCCGATGGTGTATTCCTTCCACGCATCGATCCCGCGCGTGCTGAAGACCTTGATGAGGACCTCGGAGATTTCCATCGAGGCGCCCCGCTCGAAGACGACGCGTTTCGTGTCGTCCAGCAGGACGACCCCCTCGTCGTTTTCATAGTTCTTCTTCGAGGGGGCGGCGTGGACAAGGCTGTCGACGTTGAACGACGTGAACTCGGCAAATATCGGCTTCTTCCCTTCGAGAGCCCGGAGGGCGTCGCGCGCCACGAAATCCCGCGGATCGTATTTCAGGGATTCCGTGTAGGCGGCCGCCGCCTCCGCATTCCTCCCGGTCGCTTTCATCACCTCCGCGAGCTTCGCATAGTATGGCCCGCTCCCCGGACAGAGGGCC
>DATJPH010000508.1:0-3647 GCA_035506475.1 Bacteroidota bacterium
TGTTCCTTTCCTTCTTGATATGGTGATCAGCGGACGGCGTCCGGCACAAAGGAGAGGCTCCGGATTGTCACCCCCCCGCGGACGACGTGCATCGTGACTGTATTTTCCTTCGAACGCTCTGTGGCGACGACGCCCGCACCGAACGGCGCGATCCGCGAGGCGAGCGCGTGGTTGAATTCCAGGCTCCGGAATCCGGCCGGCACGGGGATCCTTGATTCGATCCTCCCGGTCGGCGAGCCGGCCGCGGTTGCTTTCCATGAACGGATCCGTCCTGCGTCGATCCCGTAGACCGGGCAGAGGCTGTCGATCGCCGCGGCGATTCCCGCCTCGGCGCCCCTGCGGGCGGACTCCGGCTCGGCCTGACGCGATCCCGTGGAGCCGAGCAGCCCGGCGACGGTCAGGACGAGCGCAGCGGCGGCGAGTCCCGAAGCGACAAGGAGCCGCAGGCGGAGCGGGGGCGCAACACCCGGGTCCGTCATTGTCGCGTAAAATGCGGTTTGCGCTTTTCCAGGAACGCCCGCGTCCCCTCTTTGAAATCGCCCGTCCCGCAGCAGAGGCCGAAGAGTGTCGCTTCGAGTTTCTCCCCGTCGCTTAACGGTATCTCCTCGGTCATGTTGACGGCCTTCAGCGCCATCCGGACGGCGAATTGCCCCATGGAGGCGATCGTGGATGCCATCGAACGCGCCCGGCTCATCAGCTCGTCGTGCGGGTACACCCTGCTGACAAGTCCGCAGGCGAGTGCCTCCGCGGCGCCGAGCTGCACGCCGGTCAGTATCATCTCCATCGCTCTCCCCCTCCCGACGATCCTTGCCAGGCGCTGCGTTCCGCCGTAGCCCGGGATCACGCCGAGGTTCACCTCGGGCTGGCCGAATTTGGCCCTGTCGGAGGCAATGCGGATGTGGCAGGCAAGGGCGAGCTCGCATCCCCCGCCGAGGGCGTACCCGTTGACCGCGGCGATGACCGGTTTCCCGAGGTTCGCGACTGCATCGAAGACCGACTGTCCTGCCTCGGAGAAGGCCTTCCCCCCTGCCTCGTCAAGGCCGGCAAGTTCGCCGATGTCCGTCCCCGCGACGAACGCCTTGTCGCCGGCGCCGGTCAGGACGACGACATCGACCGCGCTGTCGGTCCTGAGGGAGGCGAAACACGCGCGGAGCTCCTCCTTCGCGGCCGCATTGAGGGCGTTCAGTTTCTCGGGCCTGTTGACGGTGACCGTCGCGATCCTGTCGGCCACCTCCGTCAGCAATGTCGTGTATGCCACTGTCGATCCTCTCCCTCCTGGTGTTCGCGCTCCGCGGGGAACCAGCGCCACCGCGATGGGGGCGCTCAGACGAGCTCGACCCTGCTCTGGTCGCCGATCATGAACCTGTGGACCCGGGGTTTCCCCGTCCCTTCGACGATCTCCACGTCGTTGCCGAGTATGCACCCTTCCAGCCGGATCCCGACGTTCTGGACCCTGCAGTCGCGGAGTATGATGCTGTACTCGACCTCGCTCCCCCTGACCGTTGTGTTGTTTCCGATGGAGGAGAAGGGACCGATGTAGGAGTCCTCGAGGTGGCATCCTTCGCCGATGATGGCAGGGCCCCGGATCACGCTGTTGACGATGCGGGCCCCCTTTTCGATCACGACCTTCCCCGCGACGCTCGAACGGCCGTCGACCTCGCCCCGGTTGGCGGGGAGGATGTTGTCAAGGACGAGCCGGTTGGCTTCCAGGAGATCCGTCGGTTTCCCCGTGTCTTTCCACCAGCCGGTGATCTCGGCGTAGCCGACGGTGAACCCCTTCCGGATCATGTACTGGTGGGCGTCGGAGATCTCGAGCTCTCCCCGGGCGCTGGGGACGATGTTCCTGACCGCCTCGAATATGGCGCTGTCGTAGAGATAGATCCCCGCGACCGCGTAGCTGCTTTTGGGGTGGAGGGGCTTCTCCTCGACGGAGACGATCTTCCCGTCCCTGATCTCGGGGACGCCGAACCGTTCCGGGTCCTTCACCTTCGCCAGCGTCAGGAAGCAGTCGCAGCTGCTCTTTTCAAATTCGTCGATAAACCTCTTCACGCCGCCGACAACCATGTTGTCGCCGAGGTAGAAGATGAACTTCTCCTTCCCGATAAACGGCTCCCCCAGCGCGACAACCTGCGCCAGCCCCCCTGGGGACTGCTGGGGGATGTAGGTGATCGCCACGCCCCAGCGCTCCCCGCTCCCGATTGCATCACGGACTTCGGTCGAGTCCGCGTTCACGACGATGCCGATCTCGCGGATCCCGGCCTCCGCCGCGGCTTCGATCGCGTAGTGGAGTATCGGCTTGTTGGCGATCGGAATAAGATGCTTGTTCCGCGTGTGGGTGATGGGCCGGAGACGGGTTCCGCGTCCGCCGCTTGCGATGAGTGCTTTCACGTTCGATTCCCGGATGGTGGCACGGCGTGCGTGTACGACATGACGAGCTGTTCAAGCGCCTCGCGGCGTTCCCCGGCGAGCGATCCCTTCCGGAGGGCGAGGCGGACCGTCTCCTGCGTCATCTGTGCAAAGTACGGGAGAAGCTCCGGGGTGGCGCCGCGCACGGCCTCGAAGTGTTTCCGGACAGTGTCGACGCCCCCGCGCGCCACGGGACCGCTCAGGGCCTCCTCGGGGGAGGAGCCGAAGACATTCCGTATCGTCGATTCGATGATCGGCCTGAACGCTTCGAGCGAGGGGAGGGCTTCCCCCCTGACGCTCCCGTACATCTCCCGGATCACCGCCAGGAGCGCGGTCAGGTGGTTGGACGCCACGACGCAGGCCGCGTGGTAAAGTTCTCTCGCCCCGGGGGGAATCTCGATGACGTCCCCTTTGAGCGCGCGGGCGAACTTCCGGGCGCAGCGGAGCCCCGCGGGGGGACCGTCCACGCCGTACCAGATCCCTCGTGCCGATGGCACGATCCGCCGGGGGGGGAAGCCCCGGGGGAACGTCTGCAGGGGATGAAACGAAAAGGGGGCGGCGCCGCGGAGCGCAAGGGGCCCGAGGACCGCCGCAGTGAGCATACCCGAGGCATGGCAGACGGCAAGCCGGCGGAAGTCGAGCTGTTCACACCGCGAGAGCGCTTCGGCCGCGCCTTCGACCGCGTCGTGCGGCGTGGCGATAAAGACGATATCCGTTTCCCGCGGGATCGCGCCGGGGTCATCGGAGAACCTCCGGCACCCGAGGAACGATGCGGCCGTCCGTGCGGAGGAGCGGCTCCGCGATATGACCGCCGTGATGCGCCCCCCCTCTTCGAAGAGCACCCTGCCAAGGACCGTGCCGACCCTGCCGGCGCCGATCAGTGCGACGCGGAGCGGGGCGCGGGGTTTCTTTTTCGGTTTCATCAGTAGGCGACCGCGCTCAGGTACCCGACAACCCTCCGGAGGTCACCGGTGATGTCGCCGGAAGTCGCATACCCGAGGATCTCCACGCGCGTGGCTCCCAGCGCCTTGAGCGCCGTCATGACGGCGACGGCAGGGCCTCCCCCGCAGGCTTCAACGGACCCTTCGGCCAGGTCCGACATCAGCCGGCGGAAGTCGAACGTCCGGACATCGACGATCGTCCGGGCATCGATCTCCCTGGCTTCCTCGTCCCTGTGAAAGTGGGAGAGGTCCGTGCTTGCGACCACGAGGGCATTCCGATCGCGCAGGACCGCCCCGAGG
>DATJPH010000509.1:0-7594 GCA_035506475.1 Bacteroidota bacterium
GAGAAATTCATGCAGGCGGGGATCGACGGCATGCTCGGCACCCTCGATCCGTACACCGTGTACATCGACAAGGAGGAGGGGGACGAGGTCGACCTTCTCACGACGGGGAAATACGGCGGGATCGGCGTCACGATCGGCGTCCGTGACGGCGTCCTGAAAGTGATCACGGTCATGGACGGATACTCGGCCGCGCGGGCGGGAATCACCCCCGGCGACAGGCTCATCGAGGTCGGCGGGGTGGCCGTCGGGTCGAAGAAGCCGGACGAGGTGCGCAGTCTCACGCGGGGGGAACCCGGGACGGAAGTCAAAGTCGTTGTCGAGAGGGAAGGCGCCGCAAAGCCCCTGGAGTTCACGCTGATCAGGGAGGAGATCCAGGTCAAGAACGTCACCTACTCAGGGTTCATCGGCGACGGGATAGGGTACATACGGCTGGAGCGGTTCTCCCGAAAGGCCGGGGAGGAAGTACGGCAGGCGATCACGGAGATGAAAATTCAGGGTGAGATCAAGGGGCTCGTCCTGGATCTCCGCGGGAACCCCGGCGGACTTCTCGATGCCGCCGTGGAAGTCGTCTCGAAATTCGTTCCCCGCGGGAGCCTGATCGTCACGACAAAGGGGCGCAAGCCCGAAGCCGACAAGGAATACCGCTCCACGGAGGACCCGCTCCTGCCCGCGACCCCGCTCATACTCCTGACCGACCGCGGGAGCGCCAGCGCGAGCGAAATCGTCGCCGGCGCCCTGCAGGACCTCGACCGTGCGCTCATCGTCGGGACGAGAACGTTCGGGAAGGGGCTGGTCCAGACGATCCTCCCGCTCAACTTCGGCGCGCAGCTCAAGATCACGACCGCCCGCTACTATATCCCCAGCGGCAGGAGCATACAGGAGATCGACTACCAGCACAGGGACAAGAACGGGATCTTTGCCACCGTGCCGGACAGCCTGCGGCGGGAGTTCAAGACGTCGAAAGGGAGAAAGGAATTCGAATTTGGCGGGATCGCCCCGGACTCGGTCGTCAAGGACGAGGACGTCGGCCCGATGGTCCGGGAGCTCATCAGGAAGGCGCTCTTTTTCAAGTTCGCCAACAGCTATTGCAGCGACCACAAGTCCGAGAAGATCACGGGGGTGACACCTTCGATCCTGAGCGCGTTTCGTGCATTCCTGGACAGGGAGAAATTCGACTACCAGGAGGACATGGAGGGGAAGATCACCGACCTGCGCCAGCTCGCCGACCGCTCACACTATACCAAAGACGTGACCGAGACGCTCGACCGGCTTGAGATCACGCTCCGGAAGGAAAAATTGCACGGGTTCGACAGGTACGAGGATCATATCAGCAACGAGCTGAACATCGAGCTCATGGCGCGGCTCGGGGGGGACCGTGGGAGGATCGAGGCCTCGCTGAAGAACGACCCGCAGCTCATTGCGGCCGAAGGGTTCCTGAAGAACCACAAAGCGTACGCGAAAAAGCTCGGTCTCTGATGGACTTACTGGCAGCGGCACTTCTTCTGGTCGCGGGACTGGCCGCCGGGTTTCTCGAAGGCGTGTTCGTGATGGGGGGCGGGCTCGTGCTCGTCCCTGTCCTCCTCTTCTACGCCCGTTCCGTCCCCATCTCCTCCCTCGTTGCCACGCATGTCGCGATGGGGACGAGCCTCCTGGTCTCTGCATTTCTCTCCGGCGCCCAGGCATGGAACTACCGGAGGTCGGGCCACCTGATCGTGCGCGGGGTGCTCTTTATTGCTCCGGCGGGTATTGCGGGGGCGTTCCTGGGGAGCGCCGTTGCAGCAGGACTTGAGGGGACCTCGCTCCGGAACATCTTCGCCTTCACCCTTCTTGTGGCGGCCGTGAGGCTCTTTTCCGGGCGGAGAAAGCAGGGGAAGGAGCAGGAGCCAAATCTCGCTCCGGGTCCGCTTCTGGGCACGGGACTCCTCCTGGGGCTCCTCTCGTCTCTGTCCGGCGTGGGGGGGGCGCTTGTGGCCGTCCCCCTCCTCTATTCATACATGCACATCCCTCTCAGGAAGGCAACCGGGACCACCTCGGCCGCCATCGCGCTGACGGCGGCGGCCGGGGCCGCAGCGTACCTGATCAGGGGATGGGGAAGCGAGTTCCTCCCCGCGGGGATGCACGGGTTCATCGACTGGCAGGCCGCGGTCCCCCTTGTGCTCGGCGCGGTTCCCGGAGTCCTCGTCGGGGTCCGCCTGGAGACGAAAGCGGACACCCGGACATTCCGGAACGTCTACGCCGTCATTCTCCTTGTCGTCATGCTCCGGCTCTTCTTCTGAGCGGCCTGCGCTATCTTCTCCCCTTCATCCCCAGCTTCTGGCTGATCATGGCCACGACCTTCTCCAGGTCTTCCTCCCTGTTGACGAAATCGACGGTGTCGCTTTCGATCACAAGGAGCGGTCCCCGCCTGTAGCGCGTAATCCACGACTCGTAGTGGGTATTGAGCTGCTCCAGGTACTCTCGCCGGATCGTCTGCTCGAAATCCCGGCCGCGCAGCGCGATCTGCCGGACGAGCGTATCGACGTTCGCGCGAAGGTAGATCAGGAGATCCGGCGGCCGGAGGTAGGCCGTCATCACTTCGTAAAGGGCCACGTAGTTCTCGTAATCGCGCTTCTCCATGTTGCCGATCTCGAACAGGTTCCGGGCGAAGATCTCCGCGTCCTCGTAGATCGCGCGGTCGAGTATCACCGATTCAGGGCCTTCGGTGATCGCTTTGTGGCTCCTGAACCTGTTGGAGAGGAAATAGACCTGGAGGTTGAACGACCACCGCTTCATGTCCGCGTAGAAATCCGTCAGGTACGGATTGTCCTCCACGGACTCGAAATACGGCTTCCAGCCGAACCTCGAGCTGAGTATCCCTGTAAGCGACGACTTCCCGGAGCCGATATTCCCGGCGACGGCGATGAAGAACTTTTTCCCCTTTGCCTGTGCCTGGCGCGCGCGGGGAGCGCCCTTGCGCCTGGAAGTTGCTGTTCGTGAACGGGTTGGTCTTTTCATTGTGGGGGGTGGAGTAAGTGAAAGAGCCTTTCAAGGGCATCGAGTGCGCGGGGCCCCGGCCGCGAGAGTATGTCCGCGTTCAGACGGAAGACCCTTCCGGCCTGCACGGCGCGGACCGATCCCCATTCCGGGAACATCCCTGTCAGCGAGGCGCCCTCCGGCAGTATGTCGGAGGTGACAACGATCACCTCCGGGTTATCCGCAATCACGTTCTCCCGGCTGTACGAAGGGTACGTGCCGCGGGCGCGCAGGGCGAGATTCGTCCCCCCGGCCTCGCGGAGGAGCTCATCGATGAACGTATTCCTCCCGGCGCACATCAGGGGCTGCAGCGAGACAAACAGGAGGACTCCCACCCCGGGCGTCCCCCTTGCGGCGTCCCGGACTGCGCGCTCGCGCGCGCGGAGAAACGCGACGAGGTGCCGCGCGCTGTCTTCTCTTCCGGTGAGCGTCCCCAGCACCCCGAGCGAACTGTAGATCCCATCCAGCGTCCGGGGGTTGCTCACGAAGACCGGTATCCCGAACGATACGAGCTTCTTGAAATCCTCCCGCTCGTTCCCCTCCATGCTGAGCACGACAAGGTCCGGCTCAAGGCCGACGACGGCTTCGATGCTCGGGTTGATCATCCCGCCCACGTGCGCCTTCCGGGCCGCATCCGGGGGGTAGTTGCAGAAATCCGTCACACCCTTCACCTGGGGGCCGGCCCCCAGAGCGAACAGGCACTCGGTGATACTCGGTGCGAGCGACACGATCCGTTCCGCCGGGTGCGCAAGCGTCACCGCACGGTGGAGATCGTCCACCACGCTGATCTGTGCGCGGAGTGCGGAATGAAAGAACAGGATCGGGGCGATCGCGGCAACGAGAGGGACCATGCGGAAACGCATGGGGCAATATAGCGCCGGCGTCCTCGAGAATCAAGGAACGCGACTCATTGACTTTCCTGTGTTTTTTGCGGTAATTCCTTTTTCCCCCACAACGCGCAAGGGGAGCAGTGGACAAGTTCGTCATACAGGGGGGGAAGCGCCTGGGCGGAACGGTCTCCGTCAGCGGCGCGAAGAACGCCACGCTTGCCCTCATGCCTGCCGCCATACTCGGCTCCGGCACATCGCATCTGCGCAACACCCCCTCGCTCCGCGATGTCACGACGATGACGAGCCTCCTGAAGACGATGGGGATGCGGATCGAGTTCAGGGACAACGAGCTCACTCTTGACAGCACGTCCATCGACAGGTACGAAGCTCCCTACGAACACGTCAAGAAAATGCGGGCGTCGATTTACGTTCTGGGGCCGCTCGTCGCCCGGTTCGGGAGGGCGAAGGTCTCGCTGCCGGGGGGGTGCGCCTGGGGACCCCGTCCTGTCAATCTTCATATTGAGGGGATCCGCAAGCTCGGTGCTGAGGTCGACCTGGAGGGGGGGTACATCATCGCGAAGGCCGCCGCGCTGCACGGGGCGAGGATTCATTTCGACGTGTCAAGCGTCGGGGCGACGGGGAACGTCATGATGGCGGCGACGCTCGCCAGGGGGACGACGCTGATCGAGAACGCCGCGGTGGAACCGGAGATCACGGCCCTGGCGGCCTATCTGAACGCCATGGGGGCCCGGATCGGCGGATCGGGGACGACCCGGCTCGAAATCGAGGGGGTGGACGCCCTCCACCCGGCCGATGTCGACACGATCCCGGACCGGATCGAAGCGGGGACATTCCTGATTGCCGCCGCGATCACCGGGGGGAGCGTGACGCTCAGGAATGCCGTCCCGGAACATCTCTCGGCGGTCACCGCAAAGCTCGAAGATGCGGGGTGCACGATCCGCACGGGTCCCGGTTCCATTACGCTGGCGGCCCCCGCCGCCATACGGAGCGTCGATGTCACGGCCGCCATTTACCCCGGTTTCCCCACCGACATGCAGGCACAGTGGACGTCGCTCATGGCCGTGGCCACGGGCACGACCGTCGTCACGGACTCGATTTACTTCGACAGGTTCAAGCACGTCCCCGAGCTGACCCGACTCGGAGCGGATATCGAGCTGAAGGAGAACGCGGCCATCGTCAGGGGAGTCACGCGCCTCACGGGCGCGAAGGTGATGTCGACGGACCTCCGTGCCTCCGCATCGTTGATCCTTGCAGGGCTCGTTGCATCAGGGACGACCGAAGTGCTCCGCGTCTACCATATCGACCGCGGGTACGAGGCGATCGAGAAGAAGCTGCAATCCCTGGGTGCGGACATCCGCCGCGAGGCCGGGGAAGAATTCTAAAACCTCTCCCCCCGCGGGGAGCTTCCTCCCGGGGGGGACCACACCTATTCTATTGCGGCGGCAGATGTCAACGGTGAACATCCGCACGCTTCTCCGCGCGCCCGGCGTCCTGTCGGCCGCGCTCCTGTACGGGTGCACGGCGCTCCTCTGCACGCGCATCCCCCTCCTGAATTATCTCGGGTACGAGTTCTCGGCGCTCACGGCGTTTCTCTCGGCGTTCGTCTCCGGCTTTCTCGCCGTCTCCCGGGTCGACGCGGCGTCGCAGGGGGGCGGCGGACAGCCCGTCCCCCGGCAGAACGCGCTGGCGGCCGGGGCGGCTGCCGCCGCAAGCCTGATGCTCCTTGTGATCCCCCTGGCGATCATCACCGGGAACGCGCTCTTCGTCCGGAACTGCTCGCTGCCGGAAGGGTTCGCGTTCTTCATGCTTCTTGCGCCGGTGAGCGCGCTCTTCGGCGCTGCGCTCGGGTTCTTTTGCGCCGTCCACTCTGCGCATCCACGCACCCTCTTCCTCTCCCTCTGCGGCCTCCTCATCGCCTACAGTGTCGCGCTCGGGTATTTCACGCCGGCGGTGTTCTCGTACAATTTTCTCTACGGGTTCTTCCCGGGTCTGACGTACGACGAAGCCCTCCCGCTCACCCGGACGCTGGTCCTGTTCCGCCTTCTTACACTCTTTGTCGCGGCTGTCCTTCTCTGGGCGGGGATGATCACCGTAACGGACGCCCCTGCGGGCCGGATCAGCTGGAAAAGATTCCTCACGCTCGGCGCCGGACTCCTCGCACCGGGGAGGAGAACCCGCGCGCTGGCAATCGCGGTTGCCCTTGCCGGGTTCTACCTGTTCCGGTGCGATCTGGGGTTTGAATCGACATCCTCGTTCATACGGCGCACACTCGGCGCTGAGATCCGGACCGAGCATTTTGTTCTCTACTATGCCCCCTCGTCGTTCACCCCGGATGAAATCAAGCAGGTGGCGCGCGAGCACGAGTTCCGTCTCAGCCAGATCATGCGCGCATTTTCCATCCCCCCGGGGGTCCTCCTCGAATCGTATATTTACCCGTCGGCCGAAGCAAAGCAGCGCCTGATCGGGGCCGGCAACACGGACATCGCCAAGCCCTGGAGCGGACAGATCCACCTTTCCCGCCAGTCGCTCGAAGGATCGCTCAAGCACGAGCTCGTCCACGCCGCCGCGGCCCCTTTCGGCGTCCCCGTCATCCGTGCGAGCCTGAGCACGGGGCTCGTGGAGGGGCTCGCCATGGCCGTCGACGGTGAGTGGGGAAACAGGACGCTGCACGAATACGCCGCCGCGCTCCACGATGCGGGGATCGCTCCCCCCATCGACGGGATCATGAGCCTGTGGGGATTTGCCTCACAGCAGTCGTCCGTGAGCTACGTCCTTGCCGGTTCGTTCTGCCGCTACCTGATCGACCGCTACGGGATGAGAAATCTCCTCCTTGTGTACCGATCGCTTGACTACCGCGCTGTCTACGGCCGGTCGCTGGGAGAGCTTTCCCGGGAGTGGGAAACATACCTCGACCGCGTCCCTCTTGACGACGAGGACCAGGACGGAATCGATGCGCTCTTCCGCCGCCCCCCGATATTCCGAAAGGTCTGCGCCCGCGTGCTGGCCCGGCGCTCGGCCGAGGCCCGCGCATTGCTGGCCCGGAAAGAATACGCCGTCGCCGAATCCCTCTACGTCCGCGTGTACGCCGACGGCGGGGGGTACGACGCATTTGCCGGATACCTCACGAGCGCGCTCCGGGGGGGACATATGGACGTGTTGACCTCTGCGCTCGACACCGTCATACTTGCCGACGACCACCCGGCGAGGTATCTCCCGCTCTTTATCGGGATCGGGGATGCATACTGGGCTTCGGGGGAGCCGGAGAAAGCCTACGCGCTGTACCACCGGGTCTACCAGGCCGATTTCACCGAGGGGTACACCGAAGCTGCGGCACTCCGCCTCCTGGCGATGAACCGAGATCCCGGGGGGAGAACGATCCTCCCTCTCTTCCTCGCCGACTACAATGATTCGCTCCGGATCGTTGCCATCGATTCCCTCCTTGCGGGGGACCCGGAGAGCAGGATGCTCCGCTACATGAAGGCCAGGTCGCTGCTCCGCGAGGGAGACTTCGCCGGTGTCGTCTCGGCGCTCAAGACCCTCGACCTGACATCGGCGGACATTGCTCTGGAGGCCATCCGTCTCCGCTACCTCGGCCAGGCGCTCTACAGGCTCGGCAGGTTCGACGAAGCCCGCATCGCCTTCTGGATCTCCCTGAACGCGGAGGACACCGATGTCGGCGAAGAGAAGGTCGATACCTGGCTCGACCGGTGCGAATGGGCGGAAGAGCATGG
>DATJPH010000510.1:0-2619 GCA_035506475.1 Bacteroidota bacterium
CATGCGCCCCACGCCGCGCGGGCGGCTCGTCGGTTTCTTTCTCTTCACGCTCGGCCTCTACGGGAAATTCCGGTTCATCCCTGACCTGTCGAAGAGAGTCCTCCGGCGTGCGGGGTTCTCGCCGCGCTGGTCCGAGCTTACGCGCGAAGATCAGGTGTGACATGCCGAAAGTCTCCGTGGTTCTCCCGACATACAACAGGGCTTCGACGCTCCGCCGCGCGGTGGGGAGCGTCCTTGCACAGAGCTGGGACGACTTCGAGCTTATCATTGTCGATGACGGGTCGACCGACGGATCCACAGACGGGCTGGAGAATCTCGATTGGCGCATCCGGGTCATCCGGAGGGAGAACGGGGGCGTCTCCGCCGCGCGAAACTCCGGCCTCGCGGAGGCGGGGGGGGATCTCATCGGATTCATCGACTCGGATGACGAATGGCGTCCGTACTTCCTCCGGCTCGCGTGCGCGTTTTTCGATGCGTTCCCGGCGGAAGATCTCTTCAGCACGGAGATCCTCGTCCGGCTTCCGGATGGCACCGGGACGGTATTTCCGCGCGCCGAAGTCTCGCGCTGGTACCCGCGGCTTGCCGCCCGCGTCGGATCCCGCCTGCTTGATCTCCCCCCCGGCGAAGGGGACCCGTACATGAGGCTTTTCGGAAGGAGGACTGACCCCGCGTGGTTGAAGGGGATCGATCCGGATCTCCGGGGCGACGACGTCCGGCACTACCGGGGCGCGGTGTATCAGCACTTGCGGTGGGGGTACCTCGCCGGGCTCCAGGCGACTGTCATGACACGCCGGGCATCTGTTACCGCGGGCGAGTTTGACCCCCGTCTCAGGACCGCCGAAGATTTTGCCTATCTCGGACGGCTCATGCGGGCCTTTCCGCTCAACATGGTCTCCTGCCAGGGATGCATCAAGCACGAAGAAGCTTCCGAGGAACACCTGGCGACGGGGAAGCACGCGATGGAATTCAGGGAAAACCTCTACGGCCAGTTCGAACATGTCCTCGGCACCGTCGGCCCGGAGGATCGTGAACGGCGGCTCATACTCGGGTTCAAGGCGTTCGACGTCGGCGTTGCAGCGCTTGAGGAGGGGGACAGGGTGAAGGCGCTCCGGTACTTCGACCTGGCATGTTCCTCGATCGGTCGGTTCAGGACCGGGGGGCTTCTCCGGTTCGTGCTCCGCGCACTCCGCTCCCCCCGCCTGACGCTTTTCGTCTACGGGATGATGAACGCCGCGGAGAAGCGACTGCGTCGACCCCGTTTCCCCCTCATGCCCTGAGTGACGATGTACGAGGTGCGCGAACATACGTCCGTCGAAGATCTGGTCCCGCTGGCCTCCGCCTGGACCGCGCTTGCGCTTGAGAGCGGCGTCCCGGGAATATTCGGGACGTTCGAATGGACCGAGACCTGGTGGCGATGCGCGCCGCCGGCGTCGCGCCGGGTCATGGTGCTTTCTGTCTGGCACGATGGGCGAATCGCCTGCGTCGCCCCGCTCATGGCCTGCAGGAGGTGGTTCGGCCCGCTCCCGGTGTCGGCCGTGGAGTTCGTCTCGACATGGAAGTATGCAGGGTCCGCCGCGAGCGTTCTCGGATCGATGGATATCATCGTCGACCCCGCGCACAGGGACGGGGCCTTTGAGGCGCTCCTTCATTATATTGAGGGGAAGAAGTGGGACCTGCTCCGGCTTCACCCGGTCAGGGAAGATTCCCTCTCCCTTGATCCCCTCGGCCGGTGGGGGGAATCCCGCGGCCGCAGCGCGGTCCGGACGCGTGTGTTCGAAAACGCCGTCCTCCGCGCCGGCGGGGGTGAAGAGGGATTCCGCACTCACCTCTCGCCGAAATTCAAGGCACGGCTCCGGCAGGCCGGCGAGAAGCTCGGGAGGCGCGGTGCCGTGGATTTTGTCGAGCTCACGGCCCCCGCCGATGTCCCCGGCGCCTTCGGGCGGATCGTCGATATTGAAAAGCGGAGCTGGAAGTGGGAGAAAGGGATTGCGATAACGTCGGCCGCCTACGGAGATTTCTTCCCCGGGATTGCGCTCGCTGCGGCGCAGAAGGGGTGGCTGAGGCTCGCATTCCTCCGTCTCGACGGGAGGGAGATCGCATACGCGCTCATGGTGTTCGCCGGAGTGACGGCGACGTTCCTGAAGACCGGGTACGACGACGCCCATGACGACTGCTCCCCCGGGAGCCTCCTCATGAACTGGATGTTCGATCGCCGTGCACGCGAGGGGGCGCGGCGTATCGACATGTTTTCCGGGGACTGGGGATACAAGCAGCGATGGCAGGCCGTTCCGGAGGCGCACTGCGAGATCCAGGTCTTCAGTGCAGGTCTCTACGGGCGTCTCCTCCGGTTCCTCTACTGGGATCTCCGGCTCTACGGGAAAGGGAGGACCCCGGTCCTGCTGCTCAAACGAGTGCTGAGAAAGTGCGGCATCCCCTGGAGGCGTTCTGAGCTCACACGATCCGATCAACTCAACGAGCGGGCCCGATGATTGAACTGCTTGAAATACCTGAGACGCTCCTTCTTGCGTATCTCGGGATCTGCCTCGGCTACCTTGCGCTGCTCACGCTCCTGGCACTCATCATGCGCACCCGCCGTGTTCCCCAGGCCGGAATCGAACG
>DATJPH010000511.1:0-3101 GCA_035506475.1 Bacteroidota bacterium
GCCGCATTTTCATCTGAAGGTCATCAAAATCCAGGCGCGCGTCCTCTTCCTTGCGTGCGGCGTACCGTTCAACCACCGCAAGCGCGAGGGCAATGAGTGCCCTCGCGTCGCGGAGCAGGGACCCGTGCAGGCCTGCGAGCGAACCTGCCAGGACCGGGTCGAGGAGCGGATCAAGGAGCTTCCGCTTCCGGGCCAGGCGTCCGGCGCTTCTTTCCAGCGGCGCGGGGTCCGCCCCTTTGCCGAGAAACCGTTTGCTGACGGCGCCCGACTGCGTGAACATCAGACCTGCAAGTGCGACGTACGCCCCCGCCCGCTCCCCGAGGTTCTCCCCCGCGCGGAGCCGGCCGAGCAGGTCGAGGGCCTCGCCCGCTTTCCCAGATGACGAGGCCGCAGCGATCGCCCCGATGTCGGCGATGAAGCCCGGTGAGCCGAGCTCACGATCGAGCGTTTCATGGATCGTCTTTTCCCACATCCCCAGGATCTGCTTGTCGGACAGTGTGAAGACCCCTCCCGGGGAGGAGAACCTCTCGAGCAGATCGGGCTTTCCGACAAGCCGTTCAATAGCGCGGAGCACCCTGCGACGGCCCATGGACCGGAGGAGATCCATGAAGACCTCCCGCGGGACCCCGGCGTGCAGTCCCCGGAATACGTCGCCGACCACCGCCCCCGTGCACTCCCGGAGCATCACCGCGGCGTCGACGGATTCAACCATCGTGAACGCCGCATCGATCCCGGCCTCCACGGGGTATTCCCTGAGCAGGCGCGCACAAAATCCGTGGATCGTGCCGATGAAGGCGGAGGGGAGGGCGTCGCGGATCGATTCCAGGCGGGCAATTGCTGCACGGTCCGTGGTCGCAGCAAGCGCCCCCGAAATCCGTTCTGCGATCTTCCTCCGCAGGGCGCTGGCGGCCTTCTCCGTGTAGGTGAGCGCAACGACTTCCCCGACGGGTACGCCCCCCAGGAGCGCGCGGACATACCGTTCCACAAGGACCTGCGTCTTGCCGGACCCGGCGTTCGCTGTTACGGCAAGGTGAGTGTTGAAGCTGAGCGCGCGTTCCTGATGGGGGGTGAATTTCATACGGTGGGCGGGGCTCACATCTCCTCAAGGAGGAGCATCCGCCCCGCCCCCCGGTAATGCGGGGAGCGGGGAACGGCCTTTCGTTTATGCCACGGACGTCCCTGCAAGGCGCAGGAGGGCATCCTCGTACTTGTGCGCGGTCGTCTGTATGACGTCTTCCGGAAGGCGGGGCGCGGGAGGTTTCTTGTCCCACCTGATCGAGAGGAGATAATCGCGTACGTATTGCTTATCGAAGCTCGGCTGTGCCCCTCCCGGCGCGTAGAGGTCCATCGGCCAGAACCGGGACGAATCCGGCGTGAGCGCTTCATCGATCCAGACGAGCGCGCCGGCATCGTCGAGGCCGAATTCGAATTTCGTGTCCGCGATAATGATCCCGCGGGTGGCCGCGAATTCGGCGCCGAGCGTGTAGAGCGAGAGCGTGAGGTCCCTGAGCCTCCGCGCGGTGTCGTCTCCAAGGAGCGCGACGACGTCCTCGAATGTAATGTTCTCGTCGTGCGTCCCGATCTCCGCCTTCGTCGTCGGTGTAAAAACCGGCGACGGGAGCCTGTCGGATTCCCTCAGTCCGGGCGGAAGCTTCACCCCGCATATCGAACCCGAGCGCTTGTACTCGGTCCAGCCGCTTCCGGAGAGATAGCCCCTGGCGATGCACTCGACGGCGAGCGGGCGTGTTTTCCGGACCACCATGCTTCTCCCTGCAAAGACCCCCGGGTGGGAACGGAACGGCTCCGGGAATGCCGCAGCATCCGTGCTTATGAGATGGTTGCCCACGACCCCCGCGAGCTTCCTGAACCAGAAGGCGGAGATCTGTGTGAGGACCTTCCCTTTGTTGGGGATCCCGTCGGGGAGTATGACATCAAACGCAGAGAGCCTGTCGGTGGCAACGATCAGGAGATTCTCTCCCAGGTCGTAGATATCGCGGACTTTCCCCTGTTTGGCCGGCGCGAGACCGGCGAGCGTCGTGGCAGTGATAACCGATTGTGTCATTCCGTAAATAACAAAATTCCGGGCGGGAAAACAATAAAAAAAAACCCGCCGGAACAGGGCGGGGTTGTCACCACGGCAGCCTCCGGAGGTCATTGCTCGAACGCAACACCCAGTATATCTTCGATCGATCCGCGGACGAGCGATTTCTGCGGGGGCACGGCTGAGCCGGCCCTTCCGATCCCGCCGAATTTCAGCCCTTTCCATTCGGATTCGATCTTCGACTTGACAAAATCCTGAACGACCTTCTGGACGTCCTTCGCCGGGCTCTTCCCCTTCTTCGCCGAGTCCACAAACACGTCGACTTCAATCCTGGCGCTCGTGATCCGCCTCGGGACTATCATGTAACTCATGGATTGAGCCCGCCGCCACTGGTAGGAGTGCTCTGTTGCGCTGAACGTCGAAGGGACGCTCCGGAAGCTCCTGTCATCGGATGTCGGTACGAGCGTGACCGTCACACGACCGAATTTTTGTCCCCCGCGGGAGGATAGCATGACCGTTGTTCTCCTTGCTGTTCCGGCGGCGAAAGTTATGACGCGTTCGCGCCTTCTGTGGTGGGATATGGACACTTCAGTATCATTAGGAGCAAAGCCAAACTAATTAAATCAAATCCGCATCCCGGTGTGTGTCCCATCTCACGCCTCCCGTCACAAAAGGCGCCAAACCTGCCCGCAACCTGTTGATATAGAATGACTTAATTTCAGTCCACAAACGCAACCGGGAGCGAAAGCGCCCGTGCAAGGAGAGCCAGATATTCCTCCCGGGGAATATCGACGGCGCCGAACTGCCGTACGTGGTCATTCATGATCTGCGTATCGAGCAGACGGTACCCCCGCGCATTGAGCCTTTCAACCAATGTAACAAGCGCGAACTTCGATCCGTTCGACATCCTGCTGAACATCGATTCTCCGAAAAACGCCCCTCCCAGTGAGATACCGTAGAGGCCCCCCACAAGTTTCCCCTCGAGCCAGGTTTCCACAGAATGGGCGATCCCCAGGCGGTGAAGCTCGGTGTAGACCCGTATGATATCATCCGATATCCA
>DATJPH010000512.1:0-7646 GCA_035506475.1 Bacteroidota bacterium
CAGAGAGGGCGATGCCGAATATCCCCAGTATGTACGTCACGAGCGTCGCCATGAACGCCACCATCACGCCGGGGTAGACCCAGTAGAAGAGATGCGCCGCCCAGCCGGTGAGGAATTTCGCGATACGCGCGAACCTCTGGTGGGAGGCCTTGTCCCTGTCGAGAAACGCTTTCTCGGCAAAGTAGTACGACCCCCCCGCACCGGCCTCGGGGTACTTCCTTGCCATTTCGGAGAACGCGATCGCGGTCAGAAAGGCGACGACGAGCGCGGCAACGATCCCCGTCCACATGTCGGTGGCCCCGCCGGTATTTGCCGCCTGAATCTGGAACGTGATCCAGAGGAACGCTCCGGGGGCGATGAGCGCCATCGCGTTGACGGTAACCCCTGTGAGCCCGAGCGTCTTTTTCATGCCCGCCGTCGGATTTGTCTGAGTTGCCATGTGCTCTCCCTCTTTGTGGACTTCAGTGATATGATATTAGAATGTGACGATCGCCCCCATCCCGAGCGTCGACTGGTTCCGCCTTGAGTGCGGGGAGGTGTCCCCGTCGAACGATGCCACGGTGGACCAGTCATACCGGTACTCGCTCCGCAGGATCAGGTTCTGAAACGGCCTGAACTCGTACGTCAGCGTCGTTTCATAGAGGCTCTGCGGTGCGGAGGTCATGAACCCCTGCGGGTCGCTGAACACTTCGGCCCTGACGGCGAACGCCGAGACGTCGTTCAGCGCGTACTTCGCGTACGCGGCGACCCCGCGCCAGAGCGCGGTCAGGAGATACGGGTGATCCTCCCCGTACACGCCGTTGAGAGCAAGCGTGAGCTTCTCCGTCGCCTGGTATGTGGCGATGATCTCATAGATGTTTCTATATTTGTTTGAAACGGTGTCGGGGAGCGCGGGCCCGCCGAGCCAGTTGAGCGTGAAGGAGAGCGAACTCGCCGGCGCGTACACTCCCTCGAACCCGAATGTCTTGCCGGGATTGACTTCGGTCCCGTTCCAGCCGTTATAGATGTACCCGTTCAGCGTGAGCGCGGCCGAGGGGGCGTACGAGGCGCGGGCACCGATATGGTAATAGGGGACGGACCAGGCGAACAGGAGCGACCGGCTGTAGTTGAAGTTGTCTTTTGCCGGAATGACTTCGTAGCAGCAGTGCGTGACGAATTTTCCGACGTCGATCGTTACCCCGGAACCGACCGGCGCCACGACGGTCACGTACGCCTGCCTCAGGTTGGCAAGGGAGCCCGTCGCCCCGCTCTGGACGATATCATTTCCCTGTCCCAGGTCGATATCGACCCGAAATCCCACGGGGGAGGCGGCCCGCTGGACCGAGACCTCCGCCATGGAAAGGATGAACTGGTCTTCCGAGACGTCGAAGTTGCGGAGCTCGTTGACACGGGTCTTCGGGGATGCGAAATTGTGGTCAAAATAGGTGTCGACAAAACCGCTGACGATCACGGCAGGCAGAGCGGCGGCCGGCACGGCGGTTGTGTCTTTCTGCTGGGCGGATCCGTCCTGGACAATCAATGCCAGGGCGCATATGAGCAGTGCCGCCGAACAGTCTAGCGCGCAGTATCTCCGCAACACCATGGCACCCACCTCCCAAATGTGAATGACTCGGGCCGACAGCTGTCTCGATCAGCAGGGTACGGGAGGACCGGTGCGGTCCGCCTGGTTCCCCGATTCGTCATCACCTTTGTGAGGTCGAGTGCTTATCTCACCTTAGTAATTAAGGAGTCTGAGAAGCACTACGTTATATTATAAGGATTCTATGGGAATTGTCAAGTACTTTTTTAGGTTATTTACAGATTTTTTATCACACCGAGGGAGGCAGGACATTGGGAACATTCGCGTGGGCATTCTTCATTCTCGCCGCGGTCCTCGAGGTCGGCGGCGACGCACTGATCAGGAAGGGGCTCAGGGAGAGCGGCATCACGGCGATCCTCCTCGGCTGCCTTGTGCTGAGCCTTTACGGGGTTGCCGTGAACATGGTGCGGTGGGACTTTTCGAAATTGCTCGGGATCTACGTAGCGGTGTTTGCGGTTGTAAGCGTGCTCGCAGGACTTATCGTCTTCAAGGAAGACGTCCCCGCATCCACGTGGATAGGCCTTGCGGTCATCGTCTGCGGGGGATGCATCATACAGTTCGGGGGATCACTGAGGCGGTGATCGGGTAATCGCCCCCAGCTTCGCGATGTCAGCACACTCCAGGACGTGCGAGGAATAGCCCGTCTTCGTCACGTTCAGCATCGCGTGGCCCAGGTCATCGAGTGTGCAGACGTGATTCGGGAAGAGCAGGTCCAGGACCGGGTACGCGGCCCCAAGGATCCTGGCGATGGTGAACGCGTTCTTCAGTCCCTTGATCGGTCTGATGAACCCCGGCCTGAAATTGTAGACGGCCCTGAACGGAACCTTGAGGAGGTCGTTCTCGGTTTTCCCCTTCACGCGCGCCCACATGCTCTTCCCCTTCTCCGTCCCGTCGGTGCCCGCCCCCGACACGTAGCAGAACGTCATGTCCGGGTTCAGTCGCGAGAGACTGCGCGCGGCTTCCAGCGTCAGGTCGTGCGTCACCCGCGTATAGTCCCTCTCATTCATGCCGATGGAGGAGACCCCCAGGCAGAAATAGCAGGCGTTGTATCCCGCCAGGCGCGATTCGATCGGGGTGTAGTTGAAAAAGTCGCCGTGGACGACCTCAAGGAGCTTCGGGTGGCTCACGCCGCAGGATCTCCTCCCGACAACGAGGACCGACTCCACGTCAGGATGATTGAGCGCGACATGGAGCACTCCCTCTCCCACCATTCCCGTTGCGCCGAAGACGATCGCTTTGATGGACATGTCACTCCTTCAGAAGGTCCGACGGTTCGATATGGACAAGGACGTCCGCGATGTTCGGGTGTTCGGCCAGGAGACTTGCTTTCACCTCGCGGGCGATCTCATGCCCCTCGCGGACCGTGATGTGCCCTTCGACCGTGACGTGCAGGTCCACGTAGTACCACAACCCCATTTTCCGCATCCGGCATTTCTCGAGCCCGATCACCCCGGGGACGCGCCCGGCCGACTCCCGGACCGCGGTCTCGACCGCGGAGGTGGGTGCGGCATCCATGACCTCGTTGATTGCGGGCTTCAGGATCCGGAACGCGTTAAACGCGATGATGGCGGAGGCGAACATCGCCGCCCAGTCGTCGGCGCTTTCGTACCCGGGTCCGCCGATCAGGGCGATCGAGATCCCCACCGCGGCCGATGCCGAGGTCATCGCGTCGCTCCTGTGGTGCCAGGCGTCGCTCTTGACCGCGGTGCTTTCAATGCTCTTCCCGACGTTGAAGACGAACCGGAAGAGCGATTCCTTGATGATGACGACCGCGACAAGGACGATAAGCGTAAAGGCCGCCGGAGCGTGACGGGGGGTAACGATCTCCCTGAGGCTCTGTATGGCGATGCTTATCGCGACCGCAAAGAGGAACAGGGCGACGACCGTCGCCGCGAGCGGCTCGGCCTTCCCGTGACCGTACGGGTGGTCGATGTCCGGGGGGATGCCGGAGATCTTGAGCCCGCCCCAGACGATCAGCGAGCTCGCGATGTCCGTCGTCGATTCGATGGAGTCCGCAATCAGTGCGTACGAGTTGCCCAGCACCCCGGCGATCCCCTTGATGACCGCCAGCAGAGCGTTGGCAAGTATCCCCAGGATCGTGGAGCGGAGGCCTTTTTCCGGGGTGAGAACCATTGCTCTTGGGGACTCGGTTGATTGTCGGACGGAGTGCGGACAGGTTACACAAACATGTCCAGAGAATCAACCGGACAATACGCGCTCGATGCGCCGGTCAGGGACGAGCCACATAACGGCCACCAAGACGTACAATGTCCCGGAAAGCCACGAATTGACGAATGCGAGGGGGATGGCGACGAGGTAGATGACGACGGAGATCTTCCCCTTGAAATCCCGGCCGAGCGCCTTCCCCAGCACGGAGTCGCGCCCGTGCAGGGAGAGGAGGACGAGCGTCAGTATATAATAGGCGACGGCGGAGAAGAGAAGGACGACGCCGTAGAGCGCCACGGGCCAGGCCGCAAACTGATGCTCACCCATCCACCCGGTCACGAACGGTGTGAGCGAGAGCCAGAACAGGAGGTGGAGATTTGCCCAGAGGACGCTCCCGTTCACCTGCCTGACCGCCTGGAAGAGGTGATGGTGGTTGCTCCAGTATATGCCGAGAAAGACAAAACTGAGGGCGTAACTGATGAAGACCGGGCAGAGCAGCAGGAGGGATGCCAGGTCCGCACGCCCCGGGATTTTGAGCTCAAGCACCATGATCGTGATGATGATCGCAAGCACTCCGTCGCTGAACGCTTCGAGACGTCCCCTTGTCATTCCATCCCCTAGTCGATTGACTGTAGTCTCCGGAATGAACACCGGGAACGGCCGAATAATTCGGCGTATTCCGGAGAAAACGTGGAGGATCGTACGCACAATGGGCGGCTATTGCGTATATTTACGGCGGGTGTACAGATCTCTCCCCATCCGCGAGTGAAGTTGTGAATTCACATGCAAACAGGATCATCAACGTCGTACTCCCGAAATCGCTCCGGCGGCGCCTGAGGGAATTCCTTCCGCCCGAAGTCACCAGGAGGCTGCAGAAGATCAGGTACCTCTCGGAAATGCGGGAGGGGACGGGGGGGTACGAGCCCGAGATGCACGTGATACGGAAGCTCGTCCGGAAGGGGGACTGCGTGGCAGACCTGGGGGCAAGCCTGGGCTGGTACACGAGGTTTCTGTCCGAGGTCGTCGGGCCCGGGGGGATGGTCATGAGCTTCGAGCCCAACATCGACAATTTCGAGGTCCTCTCCCATATCAGGAAGAGACTCCGTCTTGACAACGTGGAGGTCTTCAATATCGCGGTCTCCGATACGCACGGAGAGAAGATCATGGTCGTCCCCCGGGACGACGATACGGGAGAATCGGACGCCTACATGACGCGAATCCTCTCCCCCGAGGATTCCGGGACAAGGGGGGACTTTTTCCCGTCACGGACCGCGCGGCTCGACGAATTCGCCGACAGGCCGTTCTCATTTATCAAGTGCGACGTGGAAGGGCACGAGTCCGAAGTGCTGACCGGGGCTCGATCGGTCCTCGCGGGACGTCCCGCGTGGATGATCGAAGTCTGGGGGCACCCGGACAGGGAACCGCGGGCGAAAACAGTGTTTGCCCGGATGGCGGCGGAAGGATACGGGGCGTACATACTCGCCGATGACGGGCTGACCGTCAGGCCGAGGATGAGCGGCGAAACGGGACCCCGGGGGAATTACTTTTTTCTCCGGGAGAACCACATCGCCATGATCGAAGCGGGGGAAGGATGACCTTCCCCCGCTGCGGCCCGGATCACCTGATCTTTTTCAGGTTCGTGAATTGCTTCCCGGTCTTGAGGTTGATCGTCAGCCCCTTCCCGTCGGCAGAGATTTTGTACTCGGCCGCAACCTTGAACCCGGGGGTCGCCGGCTGCCAGTAGTGCCAGACCCCCTTCGAGGCGTCGTACCTGTACGTTATGCTCCCCTGCATGATAAACGTCCCGTCGGCGCGAAAATCATACCCCCCCTGATTGTCGACTCCCCAGACGCCCACGAGCGCGGGGTCAATGGCTGCCGCCGGGGATGCCTTCGCCGGCTTCGCGGTGTCCATGTTCTTCTTGTCCTGGGCGCCGGCCCCCGCGCAACAAACGAGCACCACGAGAACCATCAGCCGGATTGAGCGCGAGTGGAGCATTCTGCGTGTATGCATAGAGGTACTCCCTGGATAAGGCAACGATGATTACCTGCAGTTGACAGTTGCAATCGCCGGGTTGGACGACGCGGTGTTCGGCGAAAGGACCTTCAGCCGCTCCCACACTCTCATCTTCTGCTTCGGTGCCCCGACATCCCAGGTGTCGGTAAATCCCTCTCCCGCGCTCCTTATCGTGGCTCTCTGTACGCCGCCTTCCGCGCCGTCGCTCCTGACCCACGTGTATTCGACCTCCACCGGCGGATTGGCGACAAATATGGTCCCCGTAAACTTCAGGTGTGCCGGCGCCCGGCCGGTCCATGATTTCGGATTTACGACAGTCACGACCTTTGTCACATGCCCCTTACGGGGTTTCATCTGGCGGTTCCCCTGCGCGTAGAGCTCCCCCCCCATGAGTGCAATCGCCACGAAGGCGACGAGAACGCAGCGTGCGAGTTTCATCGATAGACCTCGAGTGATGTGTCTGGGTTGGCCGGTCGGCCGCCCGCGTTTTCATGCGGCGACCGCCGGAGGATCAATGCAATTCCAATTGCGTTCATTCCGTCGAAGAGGAGAACGCCGAGATTTCTCCCCCCTCGGTATGGATAACCGTCGCAATCCTCGAAGAGGCCCGGTACCGGACACGGTACCTGAGCGTCGTCGAGCCTGCGACGCGCGTGCAGCCGACCATCTCGATCGAGAGCACGGGCCCGAACTGGTTGATGAGCGACCGGCTGGATTTCAGCGCGGATAATCCTCCGGGACGAAATCCCTGGGTGAAGAGTCTTTCCAGACCGTCGAGCGAGTCGGGCGGACTAACGAGTTTTTCGACGGCACGTTTGAACGCCGGCTCGCAGTCCGGGACCGGTTCGGGATCGCGCACGGCGAGCGCCGGGACGCAGATGCCTGCCACCGCCTGGGCGATCCTGTTGGGGTTGTCGGGATTGAGATTGGTGAGGAGGATGACGCTCAGGTGGTCGTCGGGGTAGCGGCCGATGAAGTTGTTGAATCCCTGCCACCCCCCCGGGTGGTATATCGTACGGTGTCCGTTAACCGGGGTGAGCATCCAGCCGAACCCGTAGGGATGAAGGCTGTCGTTCGACAGGCGCACGGGGGACCAGATCTGTTCGTAGCTCGATTTCGAGAGAATGTTGCCTGATGAGAGGGCTGCGTCCCACTTCAAGAGATCGAGGATCGATATATGCAGTGAACCCGCGGCGGTCGTGTTGAACGTGGGGGCGACCCACTCCTGGTTCTTCCATTCCCCTTTGTCAAGCCGGTATCCGGCTGCACGATTGGGGACGACGTCCGATTCGCTGACGATGCGCGCCGTCTCCATCCCAAGAGGCCCGAAGATGTACCTCTTCAGCAGGTCGCCGTGAAACTGACCGCTCACACGGTGAATGATCACGCCGATGAGCACATAGCCCGCGTTCGTATAGGCCCACTTATCTCCCGGCTGAAATGCAAGAGGATAGCGCCGTATCTGTGCGAGCATCCGGTCTTCGGTGTAGTCATGCCGGTAGTCCGCCGCCAGGGAGTCCCCGTTATGGTCGGTAATTCCCGACGTGTGCGTGAGGAGGTGCCTCATCGTGATCTTCCGCCACGCGGGGGGAGAATCCGGCAGATACGTGCTTATCGGTTCATCGAGGCGGATCTTCCCCTGTTCGACAAGCAGCATCACGAGCGCCGCCGTGAACTGCTTGCCTACCGACGCCGACTGGAAGAGTGTCCGGGGGGTGACCGGCACGTTGAGCTCGAGGTTGGCAAGCCCGTACCCCTTGATCAGGAGGGGAACGCCGTCTCGGATCACGGCGAGCGCAAGTCCCGGGATATGCCTGATCGACATCTGGGAAGCGATACAGCTGTCGATCCTCCCGAGCGTGCCGGCGGAATCCGGTCCTGCAGC
>DATJPH010000513.1:0-6644 GCA_035506475.1 Bacteroidota bacterium
CTTCTCCTTCACGCCGCCGATGGGGAGCACCGCCCCCCTGAGCGTGATCTCGCCGGTCATCGCAAGGTCGTTTCGAACACGCCGGCCGGTCAGGAGCGACGTCAGCGCCGTGAGCATCGTGACACCCGCCGAGGGGCCGTCCTTCGGGATGGCGCCGGCCGGGACGTGGACATGGATGTCGAGCTCCGTCCTGAAATCCGGCGATACGCCGAGAGTGAGGGCGTTTGCCGCGATGAAGCTGAGCGCGGCCTGGACCGATTCCTTCATCACATCCCCGAGCTGGCCCGTCAGGATGAGATTCCCCTTCCCTTTCATCTTCGTCGCCTCGACGAAGAGGATCTCCCCGCCGACAGGGGTCCATGCAAGCCCGACGGCAATCCCCGGACGGTTGATCCGTTCTGCGACATCCGGGAAGAACTTCTGCTGTCCCAGGTATTTCGTCAGGGAATCCCGCGTTACGGACGTGTTCCCCGACGCTCCTTCGGCAACCTCGCGGGCCACCCCCCGCACGACGCGGGCGATCGTCCGCTCGAGCGTCCGGACGCCCGACTCGCGGGTGTACCCCGCGATGATCCCCCGCAGCGCGTCATCGCTGATCTCGAACTGCGCGGAGGTCAGCCCGTGCCCTTCGATCTGCTTGGGGAGAAGGAACTTGCGCGCGATATGGAGTTTTTCATCCTCGACATAGCTCGGGATCTCGATAATCTCCATCCTGTCCCGCAGGGCCGGGGGAACCGATTCGATCATGTTCGCCGTCGCAATAAACATCACCTTCGAGAGATCGAACGGGATTTCGAGGTAGTGGTCGCTGAACGAAAAATTCTGCTCGGGATCCAGGACCTCCAGCAGGGCCGAGGACGGATCGCCGCGGAAGTCCGTTCCCAGCTTGTCGACTTCGTCGAGCATGAGCACCGGGTTATTCGAACCCGCTTTCTTCAGTCCCTGGATGATCCGGCCGGGAAGGGCGCCGATATAGGTGCGCCTGTGCCCGCGGATCTCCGCCTCATCGTGGACGCCGCCGAGCGACATGCGGACGAACTTCCGCCCGAGCGCGTTCGCGATCGACCTCCCGAGAGATGTCTTCCCCACGCCCGGAGGACCCACGAACACGAGGATGGGGCCCCGCATGTCGTTCTTGAGCTTCCTGACCGCCAGGTATTCGAGAATTCTCGTTTTCACCTTCTCGAGACCGTAGTGGTCACGTTCGAGGACCTCGCGCGCGTGCGCGATGTCGAGCGCGTCTTCCGTCGAGGTGCTCCACGGGAGATCGAGTATCCAATCCAGGTACGTTCTGCTCACCGTGTACTCGGCGGAGGCCTGGTTCATCTGGGAGAGCCGCTTGTACTCCTTTTCAGCGACCTTCAGCGCTTCTTCGGGGAGGCCGGCGGCGTCGATCTTCCTGCGGAGCTCACCCATCTCCACGTTCCCGTCCTCTTCTCCCAGCTCCTTCCTTATCGCCTTCATCTGCTCCCGCAGATAGTACTCCCTCTGGGACTTGTTGATCCCGTCCTGAACCTCCGACTGGATCTTGCTCCCGAGCTCGAGCTTCTGGAGGAGTTTTGCCAGCGCGAGCGTGAGCTTCTCCATCCTGTCGCGCACACTTCGCGACTCCAGGACTTCCTGTTTTTCAGGGACGCCGACCGGGATCATCGACGCGATCATGTCCGCCATCGCCTCCGGCTCTTCGAGCGAAAGAACGATCGACAGTTGCTCCTCCGAAAGGTTGGGTGAAAGTTCCACCGCCTTCCTGAACTGCGTCTTCAGGTTTGCGGCCATCGCCTCGATCTCCAGACCCGCCGCGCCCTGCTCGTCCATATCCCGCGCGACGGCGTGAATAAAGGGCTCGGTCTGGAGCACCGAAATGAGCTGTACGCGCCTGATACCCTGGACGAGCACATTGCGCGTCCCGTCGGCGAGGGTGAACACTTTCAGGACCCGCGCAAGGGTTCCGACCCAGTAGATATCTTTCTCCTTCGGCGATTCGACTTCACCGTCGGGCTGTGCGACGATGACGAGATACCCCTCGTCGCGCCCGGCCTCTTCGATCGCCCGGATGCTCGCTCCCCGCCCCACCGAGAGCGGGGTCACCTGGTGCGGAAAGAACACCGCGTTCCTGAGCGGAAGCACGGGGAGGGCCTGCGGGACCTGCGATTTTGTCAACGGTGCTTCATTGCGGCTTCTGGCCATTATGATAACTCTCCTTTGGGAATGAACGGAACAACAGGCGGGCGGACCTGGGATCCCACCGCTCCCCGGTCCCCCCGCCGTCTGTATGCCCTGCGTCTTCCTGCCGGAGCAGGATGCTGCGGCATTTACTTCACTTTGACGTCGATCTGTTTCGGCCTGGCTTCCTCAGCCTTCGGCAGCGTGATGCTCAGAACGCCGCCGCTGAACGAGGCATCAATCTCGCCGGACCTTACCGCCATCGGGAGCGAGAAGCTGCGCTGGAACGACCCGTAGGCCCGCTCCACGCGGTGGTAGTCAGAACCCTTCGATTCCTTCTCCTGCTTCTTTTCCCCTTTGACCGTGAGGATCCCCTCCTGCATCGTGATCTTCACATCCTCCTTGGCAACGCCGGGGAGCTCCATTTTGACGAGAAAATCGTTCTCGCGCTCGGCGATATCCACCGCGGGGACCCAGGCCGACGTAAACGCCGACGTGGTATCTGCAAGATCCCCGTGAAAGAAATTGTCGAACAACCTGTTGAATTCCTTCCGCATGCTCAGCACGTCAGAAGGAAATGCAGACAGGTCGCGCGCGGGATTCCAACGAACGAGTGACATGGTACACCTCCTTCGGTTAGTTGTACATAACAGCGTGATTAACGGATGATGACGTCTTTCGGTTTCAGCTCTTCGCTCTTCAGGAGCCTGAGGGTGAGAACGCCGTCTTCATATCTGGCGTCCACCGTATTCCTGTCTATACCCCGGCCAAGCGCAAAGCGCCGTTCGTACGAGCCGGCGGGCAGCTCCCTGTAGAGAACCTTCGCACCGCCGGGGTGCACCGGCACAATCGGGGCCCGAACGGCAAGCACCTCATCGGCAACGGTCACGCTTATCGCGTCTTTCCGGGCCCCCGGCATATCCAGGTAGATGTAGTAGGCGTCGCCGGTTTCGGAAATATCCGAAGCGGGAATCGCGACGGGCCCCCGCATCAGATCCTCCTGGCCTGCTGTGACCCCGTTGTGTTTGACAAGAGCATTGTTCAGTCGCGTCATGACTCTTCTCCCCCGTTACCTTACACTGATTTCATGAGCCTTTGCCGCTTCGGCTTTCGGCAGGACGATCCTGAGAAGCCCGTCGGCAAGCTCGGCCGAGACGCCCGCTGCATTCACTTCGTAGGGGAGCCGGATGGTTCGGAGGAATTTTCCCTGATGCTGCTCGCTGACGAGCCCACGTGCGTTTTCGGGCCTGGCGCCTGATTTCTTCTCCCCCCCGATGGAGAGGATACCCTTCTCAAGCGAAATTTTTACATCCTCTTTTTTTACGCCGGGCACTTCTGCCACGACGACAATCTCTTCGCCGTTCTCCGCAACATCGAGCGGGGGTGCAAACGACGTGTCTGCCACCGCCGTGGCTTCGAACGGATCTTCGAAGAAGAGCTCTCCTACGAGCGGATTGAACGATGGATACGTTTCAAACCTTGCCAGCATATCCCTTACCTCCCTGTCTGTGTTTTCACCGAGTGTTTTTTTGTCACTTGATCGTAGTAATATCAACGGACGTGCCAGGAAGGACGGAGCAACGCAACTCATTGAATTATAATATGTTACAGATTTCGACGGCCTGAGGCGTACCGGCCATATCTGACAATTCGTCAGGAAGAACGCAACAATTGCATGAGGGGGATGTAGAAGCGTCAGTTTGACTGAAGAAATGGCGGGAAAAAAAATCCCGCCGGGAGCGGCGGGATCTGGGGGGGATCGGAAGCCGCTGTATATTCCGCTCAGGTCGAAACCGCATGGGAGGAAGCGTGGACAGACTGCTCCTCGAGCCACCGCTCTGCGTCGATTGCGGCCATGCACCCGGTCCCCGCGGCGCTCACCGCCTGGCGGTAGACGCTGTCGGCGACATCCCCGGCAGCGAACACACCCGGTACGTTCGTCGAGGTCCCTCTCCCGCGCGTAATAAGGTATCCGACAGAGTCCATGTCAAGCTGTCCCGTGAACAGATCGGTATTGGGCTTGTGACCGATCCCCATGAACACACCGTCGGCGGGTATCTCCGAGAGAACACCGGTCTTCACGTCCTTCAGGCGGACAGCGGTCACCGCCCGTTTTCCGTCCTCCTCCCTTCCGACAATTTCATCAATGACGGCATTCCATATGAACGCGATCTTCGGGTTGCGGAGCGCTTTGTCCTGCATGATCTTCGACGCCCGGAGCGCGTCCCGCCTGTGTATGATCGTGACCTTCGCCGCGAACTTCGTGAGGAACGTCGCCTCCTCGATTGCCGTGTCCCCTCCCCCTATGACGACGACCTGGAGTCCCTTGAAGAAGAACCCGTCGCACGTCGCGCAGGCAGACACCCCGTAGCCCATATAGCGTTTCTCCGAGGGAAGACCCAGGAGCTTCGCCGAGGCCCCTGTGGCAACGATGACCGCGTCGGCGGTATAGACTGCCTCGTCCGCCGTGAGCCGGAACGGGCGGACGCGGAAATCAACCGCGGTGATGTTCTTGTAGAGTGACGTCGCGCCGAACCGGAGCGCCTGCTTCCGGAACACATCCATGAGCTCGGGACCCATGATCCCCGCGGGAAATCCCGGATAGTTTTCAACCTCGGTGGTGATCGTGAGCTGACCGCCGGGCTGCACACCCTCGAAGACCAGGGGGGCGAGGTTCGCACGCCCCGCATACAGGGCGGCCGTCAGCCCGGCCGGACCCGATCCGATAATGACTAACCTGTTGTGCATTCTCCGATAACCTGGTTCATGGTTCCTGTGAACTGTGAGATGACGGGAGCGGGCCGGCGGGGTCGGACGGACCGAGTACGATTTCGATGTTCCGGAGGAGCCCCTCGCGCTTCGCCCGCTTCACGGGGCTCCGCCTGAACCGGGCGCTGAACTCAGCCTGGTCCATACCCCGCCATTCCTGCAGCGGGGGAGAAACGAATCCTTCCCTGGGAAGGAACGCCGGCTCCCCGGTGGGGGTCCCGAATTTCAGGTTCCAGGGGCAGACATCCTGGCATGTATCACAGCCGTAGATCCAGCCTTCGAACTTCTCCGTCACCTCCCCCGCGATGGGGCCCCTGTGTTCGATTGTAAGGTATGAAAGGCAGAGATTCGAATCAACGACGTACGGTGCGACGATCGCCTCCGTGGGGCAGGCATCAATGCAGAGCGTGCACGTCCCGCACATATCCACGGCCGCGGCGTCGGGCTCAAGGTCGAGCGTGGTGAGGACCTCCCCGAGGAACACCCATGAGCCCATCCCGCGCGTGATGACATTCGTGTGTTTCCCCAGCCAGCCGATCCCCGCCCGCACCGCCCAGGCCTTATCCATCACGGGCCCCGTATCCACGTACGCGCGCGCCTCTGCGCCCGGGTTCTCCGCAATGAGCCAGGCACAGAACTCGCGGAGTTTTCCCCCCATCACGCCGTGGTAGTCGTCCCCCCACGCGTAGCGGGATATTCTCCCCGTCCCCGCCCCCCGTTCGTGCCGCCCTTCCGTATAATAGTCGAGCGCGAAGGCAATCACAGAGCGCGCGCCCGGGAGGACGCTGCGCACGTCGGCCCTCTTTCCGGCGCTTTCCGCCATCCAGCCCATCGAGGCGTCGTACCCGAGCTCGAGCCACCGGCGGAGGCGCTCACCCTCCTCCTCCAGCTCTCCGGCCGCCGCGATCCCGACGCTCGTGAATCCGAGCGCGAGAGCCTTCGCCTTCACTTTTTCGTTCATGGAATCCAAGGATCGCCTCACTCCTCCGGGCCGGGCTGCTCGATGTAGATCGTGTCCCCCTCCACCTTCACATTGTACGTCCTGACCCTCCCGCTCCCGGTGACGGCCACGCCGGTCTCCAGGGAATACGTCCAGCCGTGCATGGGACAGGCGACGGTCAGGCCGGAGAGGATGCCGTGGTGCAGCTCTGAAAAATGCTGATGGGAGCAGACGTTGCCGATCGCGTAGACCCGCCCGCGCACGTGCCAGAGGGCGATCTCGTCGCCGTCGAGCTTCACGCGGGCACTCCGCCCGTCTGCGATATCGGAAAGGCGCGCGACCCGGACGAATGAGGGCCCGGGGTTCATTCGAGGCTCACCGGGCTTCCCAGGGCAATCCCCCTGTCGTTCCTGACAAGCCTCGCGGCACAGAGAACGGGATCGTGTTCGAAGAACATGATCCAGCCTTCTTCGGCCGCCTCCCCCAGGATGCGCCGTTTTTCTTCGAGCGTCACGAGCGGTCTCAGGTCGTAGCCCATGATCCACGGGAGGGGGACGTGTGCGGAGGTGGGGACAAGGTCCGCGCAGTAGAAGAGGGTCTCCCCGCCCCCGGTGATCACGGGGCACTGGAGCGCGGAGGTGTGGCCGTGAACGCAGCGCACGGCGATCCCGGGGATGATCTCCCCATCCCCCTCGGTGAATTCAAGCACGCCGCTCCGGTAGAGCGGGAGAAAGTCGTCGGGGAAGAAGCTCGCCCTGTCACGCTCCGTCGG
>DATJPH010000514.1:0-2005 GCA_035506475.1 Bacteroidota bacterium
GCTCGGGGCGAAGACAATCTACATCACTACAAATCCGCGGTCCGAATTCGATCTCGAAGTCGATGTGGCGATCTGTCCGGAAGTCGGTCCGGAAGTGCTCATGGGATCGACCCGGATGAAATCGGGCACCGCTCAGAAGCTTGTTCTCAATATGCTGACGACGGCCTCGATGGTTAAGCTCGGGAAAGTGTACGAAAACATGATGGTCGACCTCCAGCTGACCAACCGGAAACTTGTCGAGCGGGCGAAACGGATCATCTCGCTGGCCACCGGCGTAAGTTATGAACGTGCGTCCGAGATACTCGCACAGGCCGACGGGCACGTTAAGACGGCGATCGTTATGGCGGCAGCGGGGATCCCCGCTGAAGAAGCACGGACCCTTGTCGCACAGACGGGGGGGACGGTCCGGGGGGCGATCGCGCTCACCCGCGCAGGCGGGAGCCTTCCCGCACGGGGAACATAACAGGCGGCGCGTTCCCCGGACAGCGCACGATACCCTTCCGGCACTGCCCACCAGGGCGGCCCCGGAGGGGTGGAGTATGTTCAGCAGACACGATGATCGAGAAGATACGACATACGATAGAAAACCTTGACGCATTTCGGACCCTGAGCACCTCGGGCCGGCGGGAGATCACCGTCACCGGCGTGCCGGGATCGCTTGCCGCCTTCGTCATCGCAGGCCTCCGGGGGGTACGGGGGTGCCAGATCCTCCTTGTGGCTCCGGACGACTCCGCCTCCGAGCGGATGCGTGACGACCTCTCCCTTCTGCTGGGGGGAGAGAACGTGCACCTGTTTGCCGCGACGCCGGCCCAGGGGCAGATTCGCCCCGCCGACGCGGGAGTACAGGACGTTCAGGCGCTCCGTTCCCTTGCGGAATCCCCCGGTGCGATCGTCGTGACTCCTCCCCGGGGGCTGTCCATTCCTCTTCCTCCCCCTCTGGCCGTTGCGGCACGGGCGATCCCCCTGACAAAGGGAGCGCGCGCCGATTTCTCGTCGATCATCGAACAGCTGAATGCGTACGGGTTCGAGCAGAAGGATTTCGTCGAGACGCACGGCGACTTCTCCGTTAGGGGTGGGATCCTGGACGTCTTCACGTTCGCGGGCGATAATCCCATCCGCGCTGAATTCTCCGGAGATGAAATAGAATCACTCCGCGAATTCGATCCGTCCTCGCAGCGTTCCATCCGTGATCTTGCCGGGACGACAATCGTCCCCGATCTTCTGGCCGGGCGCGGGGACGGTGCTGCCGAGCGCCGCACCACGTCGATCCTTGAGTACCTCCGGGACAACGCGGTCGTCATCCTGGATGAGCCTGACCTGATTCAGCGGGACGTAACGGTGGAAAAAGGGGAGAGGGAATACCTCCCTGCGGAACTCACGGAAGAACTCCTCGGGCTCTTTCCCCGCGTCTCCATCGTGACCATCCCTCCACCGGGGAACGACCTGATCGATTTCGGAGGGAAACTTCAACCGGCGTTCAACGGCAGCATTACCGCGCTGCGAAAGGATCTCGCCGCCCTGCAACAGCAGGCGTACACCGTCTTCTTCACATCGGATACAAACGCGGAGTTGGCCCGGCTGCGTGAGCTCCTGGGCACACTTCCCGGCGGGAGAAGTCCCGGAGAGACAGAGGAAAATCCCCCGGTGGCGACGGAGGCCCTCCAGTTCACCGTCGAAGCACTCCATGGCGGGTTCACGATTCCCGGGGCACGACTGGCAGTCTATACGGAGCACCAGATATTCAACCGCCTGAAGCGGCGGGGAAGAAAACGCTCGCCGAGGTTCAAGGGGCTGACCGAGCGGGACATCCACATGCTCCACAGGGGAGACTTCGTCGTTCACCAGGATTTCGGGATCGGCCGCTACGACGGCATGAAGCGGATCAACGTGGGCGGGGCGGAGCAGGAGGTCGTCAAGATACTGTACGATGCGCGCGATACGCTCTTCGTAAACCTGAACTACGTCGGGAAGCTGCAGAAGTACTCCTCCAAGGAGGGGCACGTCC
>DATJPH010000515.1:0-2817 GCA_035506475.1 Bacteroidota bacterium
CGTCGACGACACCCTGGGTGTTCCAGGTGGACATGCGGATCGACAAGACGTTTAACATCACCGACCGTCTCAGCGCCAACGTCTTCTTCTTCGTCATCAACCTGTTCGACACGAAGAACGTGCAGAACGTCTTCCTCCGCACCGGGACGACGGACGACGACGGGTACCTGAGCAATCCTTCGCTGGGGGGCCCGCTCCTGACGACGTTCGGCCCGAAGTACGCGGACGTGTACAAGGCGATCAATATCAACTACTACGAGGCGTACCAGAACGCGATCGGGCTCAATACCGTGCCGTACTTCTTCGGCCCGCCCCGGCAGGTCAGGTTCGGGGTCAGGCTTGAATACTAAAAAGACCATCACACTAGGAGCTGAGGAACCATGACAACTCACCAACTTCAGCGTGCCGGGCGGGGAGCACTCTGCATCCTTGCTCTCGGCCTGACACTCGGTGCACGGGAAAAGGGGGACAACCAGTCCGGCCCCCGGAGCGTCGGGAAGACGACGGGGAATCCCGTCGTCACATTCCTCGACATCAATAACATTTCGACGCCGCTGCGCAACAACGGCACCTCGGACATCAACGTCGCGCAGACGCTTGCCGGGTTCGTCTTCCCGAAAGGGAGCGGAAAGACCGCGGTCTATGAATCGGGATTCATGTGGGCCGCCAAGATCGCCGGGGACCCCCAGGTCAGGGTCGGGGGCTCGGAGTACAAATCGGGACTCCAGCCGGGGAAGATCCTCTCCCCCGGCGTCTCCGAGGACCCCGCGCTCCCCAAGAACAGGGTCTACCGCGTCAGGCCTGATTACAGGACGGCGGACCTCTCCTCCGAAATACTCGACCAGGGGGGATCGGCCACCGACATCCGCGCGCAGTACGAGAAGGATTGGAACGAGTGGCCCGCCGCGGACGGGGCGCCCTACAGGGACGTGAACGGGGACGGAAAGTACGATCCCGCGGTGGATATCCCCGGCGTCCCGGGTGCGGACCAGACCGTCTGGTTCGTCGCCAACGACAACAACGCGACAAACACCGCCGCGCTCTTCGGCACGCAGCCACTCGGTGTCGAGTGCCAGTTCACCGCCTGGGCGTACGCGCAGCAGGGGGCGCTCGGGAACATGATATTCAAGAGCTATCTCCTCATCAACAAGAGCACCACGAAGTTCGACAGCATGTACGTTACGCAGTGGTCCGACCCGGACGACGGGAACTCGCAGGACGACTTCTCCGGCTGCGACACGACGCTCAGCCTGGGATTCACGTATAACGGGCAGGCGCTCGACGCCACGTACAACCCGCTGCCCCCCCCGGCGGTCGGGTTCGATTTCTTCCAGGGACCGAAGGTCGCTTCGCCGGGAGGACAGGCGATATTCCGGGGACAGCGCCTGAACGGCTACGTGAATCTCCCGATGACGGCGTTCTACTACTTCATCAATTCCGACCCCACGCTGGCAGATCCGACGCTTGGCGACCCTTCCGGCGCGACGCAGTTCTACAACTTCATGCGCGGGCGCATCGGCCTCACCGGACAGTTCTTCCAGGACCCCCAGGGGAACCCGACGACGTTCGTCCTTCCCGGAGACCCGCAGACGGGGAAGGGCTGGATTGACGGGCAGCAGTTCCCGGAGGGGGACAGGAGAATGGGGCTTGCCTCGGGTCCCTTCTCGATGGCGCCGGGGGACACGCAGGAGGTCGTCGTGGCGGAGATCGCCGCCGGTGCGATCCCCGGGGTCGACAGGCTGAGCGCGGTCGGGCTCCTGAAGTTCTACGACAAATCTGCCCAGCTGGCCTACGACAACTTTTTCAATCTCCCATCGGCACCCTCGGCGCCGAACGTGGCGGTGTCGGAGCTTGACAGGCAGGTGCTCCTGGACTGGGGAGGCGACCAGGTCGCCGTTTCCAGAACCGAATCCTCCAACACGAACGGGTTCGCGTTCCAGGGGTACAACGTCTACCAGCTCCCCTCGGCGTCCGCGACAATCACGCAGGCAAAGAAGATCGCTGTCTATGACATCCAGGACGGCGTCACGCGCATCGTCGACCAGGTGTTCGATCCCGGGACAGGGGTCGTCACGGGGAAGGTCGTGCAGCTCGGGACGGACAGCGGGATCAAGAGGTTCCTCTCGGTGACCGGTGACGCGTTCAACGGCAATGCACCGCTCATCAACGGGATCAAGTACTATTTTGCCGTGACCTCATACAGCTTCAACCCCGATCCGCTGGCGATCCCGAACAACCTGGAGAATCCGCTCCAGATCATCACCGTCACGCCCCACAGCGCCAACCCGGGCGTGCGGCTCAGGGCGAGCACCGGGGACACCGTCACGGCCGCCCACTCGGCGGGGATCGCCGACGGGACGGCGCCCGTGCAGATCGTCGATCCTTCGAAGGTCACGGGGCACGATTACGAGATCCAGGTTTCGGTGACGGATTCCGTGACGCTCGACTTCCAGGGAACACCGACACGGTTCCCGAACCCGAAGTGGACGGTGTTTGACAAGACACGGGGGGCGACCGTGTCGGCGCCGTCGACCGTTTACATTTCCTCGGCCGCCGACCCGATTATCGACGGGAGCGTCCAGGTGGGACTCAACGCGACCCCCTTCTGGGTGGCAGGGCAGGAGATCGCATCGCAGACGTATATTCCCGCGTCTAACCTGAACTGGACAGGGGTCTCGGCCGGCCTCGCATTCTTCGGCGGCGGGCTCGACGTGGGTTACAACTTCCCCGGGCCCGGGACAAGCTCGCTCGAACCGTTCAACGTGAAGCAGACCGTGGAGGTGCGCTTCGATCCCGCGAACGGGCAGAACGCGTACG
>DATJPH010000516.1:0-3133 GCA_035506475.1 Bacteroidota bacterium
GGCTGTGGTCCGCCCTCATCTTCGTCGCCGGACGAATTCCGGTGACCGCAACCGGAGATCAGGATCCCGAGAGAAAGGAGGAGCAAGAATGTTGGTGCGCGCATGGTCTTATTGTTGTGAAAGTTGACGGATCTTTGCCGCATCCATCTGGATATCGGTCAGCGTCTGTAACTCCGCGAGTCTGGTTTCGGTGAGGAGTTGCTGGGCGTTGAGGACTTCGAGCGAAAGCGCTTTGCCCCCTGCGAACAGCGCTTTCGTGAGAAGGTAATTTTCCTCGACGGTTCTCAGGTTTGAACGTATCTGTCCGAGACGGGTTTGTGCGAGAGAGAGCTGCAAGCGTGTCCGCCCGTACTCCGATTGGAGCGAACGCTTGAGCGAGAGGTTCTGCAACCGGAGGATTTCCGACTGGACTTCACGCTGCTCGATGCGGCGATCAGTTGCTCCCCAGTTGAACAACGCTCCGTCAACGCTGAGCCCCACGGAATATCCCCAGATGCTTGATCGCTGATCGGCGGGCAGCCGAAGATTTTCGACGGACGTCAGAACCCCCGCGTCGGCGAACAAAGAAATCACCGGGTACCTTTCGTGTGCCGCCACCGAGGCTTCGATCTGGCTGCTCTGGAATTCCATTTCCGCGATATGCAGATCAAGATTCCCGGACAACGTATCGGGCGGCGACGTCGAGTGTGCAGGGCTGATGAGCAGGCTATCGAGCGCGCCTGAAAGCTCGAAGGATGTGTCGATACTCCCGCCGATGGCCTCGGCAAGCTGGTACTTTGCCACCGTCAGCGTTTCCCGGGCCTCCTCCAACGCGAGGCGGTCGGACGAGAGTTGGACCTCCGTTTTGAGAACGTCGGTCTGCCCGGCCGTCCCGCCACCCACCAATTGGCGCAAGAGATCGAGATACCCCGAGAGTTGGGTGATACTTTCCTCTCGAAGAGCCTTCTCGCGCTCGGCACGAAGGATCTCGATGAAGTGCGTGGTCACTTCGAGCGTGAGGTCGCGTTCGACCGCCCGTTGTTCGTGGAGAGCGCGTTGGAGGTCGATGTCATTCTGCGACTCTTTCAGCGACCGCACTCCTCCATCAAACAACGATTCCTCGAGGAGAAGCTGTCCGTTGACCTGCCCTTCGTTTGAAATGACAGGATCGTATCCCAGGCGAGACGTGACCGGCGCATAGATCCCTCCTGCGTTGATGCGGAGTCGGGGGAGGCCTGTCACGGACAGCTCTGATCCGGCGAGTTCGATCAGGCGGCTTCTTGCGCCCGACGCTTCGACCCTTGCGTTGGTTCTCAGGGCGAGCGCAACACAATCATCAAGGGTCAATGATCGTGGCGATTGGGAGAATGCGACGCCGGCCACGAGGGATGCGAGCACCGTCGCAGCGTACTTCATGCGGTCTCTCTTCTTCTTGATCATTCGCGGTGGGAAAAAACGTGTCGGAATGTACGAGGAAAATTGAAGAAAAGCCTATGAGGATGCTATGCCGGCGTGCGGAGGCGGGATCGTGCCCCGGATTTCCTGCCGCGCCCAAGGACCTTCCCTGCAATGTCGGCCACCAGTTTCTTGATCCCATCGCCGGTCACGGCAGATATCATGTGCGGGCGAACTCTTGGAAGATGCAATGCTGCCAGTTCTTTGCGGCGATCTTCCGGAACCGCGTCCATCTTGGTCAACGCCACGATTCTGGGCTTGTGTGAGAGGGACTCGTCGAAGGATTTCAATTCGGTCAAGAGGACGTCATAGTCGCTCAGGGGATCGGGGTTCGTTGCATCGAGGAGGAAGACCAGAACGCGGGTTCGCTCGATATGCCGGAGGAACTGAATGCCGAGCCCCTTGCCGAGATGCGCCCCCTTGATCAGGCCCGGGATATCCGCAACAACAAATGACGCGCCCTCGCCCGCCTTGACGATCCCGAGGTTGGGGATGAGCGTCGTAAAAGGATAGTCGGCGATCTTCGGGCGGGCGGAGGTAATGACGGAGATCAACGTCGATTTCCCTGCATTGGGCAGGCCGACGAGACCGACATCCGCGAGAAGCTTCAACTCGAGCTCCAGTTCAGCTTCCTCGCCATCATCTCCCATTTCGTAGTGCCGGGGCGCTTGATTGGTTGCGGTGGCAAACGCGGCGTTTCCTCTGCCTCCGCGTCCGCCCTGTGCGACGACAACCTGCTGACCGTGCTCGACGAGATCGACGAGCTGCTTGCCGCTGATGGCATCGCGGAGAATCGTCCCGACCGGAACGTCAAGCACAATATCCTCGGCGCTTCGTCCGGTCTTGCGCGCGCCGAGCCCGTGTTCGCCGCGCCTGGCCGCATACCGGTTGCGGTAATGGAAATCGAGGAGCGTCGTCAGGTGCCGGTTGGCGCGCACGATCACCGAACCCCCGCGCCCGCCGTCGCCTCCGTCGGGACCGCCCTTCGGGACGAACTTCTCGCGACGGAAGCTGACGCAGCCGACTCCGCCGTGTCCCGCCTTGACGCTGATCCTCGCGATGTCGACAAACTTCATGGGGTCGTCTCCTCGTCGTCATGCACAAACCACCTTCTGACCGTATCGGTGAACTGCATGACATCTGCGGCGTAAGGATTGAGCCGGTTGATCTCGAGAAGGTCGGTGAGGTAGGTCGCGGCTTCGCGCCAGTTGTCCATGTGGATTAGTTCGTTGACGGTGACGTCGAAGTATGCGACGTTCCCATGGAACAGGGAACTCGAAAGGCTTGCGCGCAACTCCGGCGAAAACTTCCGCTCCGCCAACACGGGGGAAGGGACTTCGATCCCTGCTGACGGCTGTCCATCAGGTTCGACGGGGGCGGGGATCTCTGGCAAGGGAGCAGGTGTCGGCTCCGCCGGCAGCTCCGGCAACGGGACGAGATCTGCATCGGGGACCACGCTCGTGGTCGACTCTTCAAGGGGGGCTGGTTGCGCGGTCACGTCCGGCGCAGGAGATTCGATGACGGGTGGGACGATGGTTGGCTGGTGTGGCCCCCTCAGAACAGTCACATCCTTGACTTCGATGTCCCGGACAAGCGAGGCAATTTCCTGGAAATCCATTGCCGTTCGGGTCCTGATCCGCGCAATCGAAGCCACATAGTCGCGCAAAACCTGCAGCCGTTTATCCGCGAGGAAATCGAG